>NZ_CATJGZ010000049.1:0-83315 GCF_949740115.1 Bacteroides sp. 41_26 | reverse complement strand
GATCCTGAAGGAAATAAAGCAATGGGATACGCTTGTGTATCCATACAACGTCGTAATAACTGGTCGGCAGTAGCCCGCGGTCATTCGCGTTATCTATGGGCTGCCGAGCACTATCGTGGTGCAAACCTTTTCGGACGTTATCTGGCACACGGCAGTCTGCAAATCATGACTGCTCCTCAGGGAGAAGAGGTATCGTCTACCAGCGGCGGATGGCAGGAAGAAGGTTTTGACTGGGGACGTATCCCAGGAACTACAGCCATTCATCTCCCGGTAGATCAGCTGGAAGCCAACATTCTTAATGTAGACGTGTTTTCGGGATATGAAGAAATGCTATATTCGGATGAAGCGTTTGCAGGAGGTATCTCACAGGAACACCGGAACGGAGCATTCGGTATGAAGCTTCATGAACATGATAAATACAATGGCTCACACCGCGCCCGTAAATCTTTTCATTTCTTTGACGGAGTGATTGTATGCCTTGGCTCGGATATTGAAAATACAAACAATGAATATCCTACAGAAACAACCATCTTCCAGCTTGCAGTAAAAAATGAGGCCGAACACAATTTCTGGAAAAATTACCAAGGAAATGGAAAGTACTGGATAGATCACATCGGAACAGGTTATTATGTTCCTGTCGTTGCCAAGTTCGAAAAAAACTTTCCGCAATACTCACGTAAGCAAAATACCGGAGAGAAAACCGAAGGAGACTGGGTATCACTAACTGTCGATCATGGCAAAGCACCCAAAGGAGGCTCCTATGAATATGCGATTCTTCCCCAGACAACCCAGACAGAGATAAGCAGTTTCGCTAAAAAGCCATCTTATAAGGTACTTCAAAAAGATCGTAATGCACATATCGTACGCGATCTGAAGAGTAATACTACTTCCTATATCTTATTTGAAACTCCGGATATGTTACCGAAAGGTCTCATACAAAAGGTAGATACCTCCTGTCTCATCATGTTACGCGAGCATAAGCAGGAAACGGTACTTACCGTATGCCAACCCGACCTGGCACTCTATCGGGGGCCTTCTGATGATATATACGATGAGCAGGGAAAACGCATCGAACGCAGTATTTACTCCCGTCCCTGGATAGGAAATCCAAGCCAATCGATCCCCGTCCGTATCGAACTAAAAGGCAAATGGGAAATCAATGAAACTCCCGGGTGTAAAACAGTCTCATCAGATACTAAAAAAACAGTATTAGAGTTTACCTGCACAGATGCAGCAAGCCTGGAAGTTAAACTTCATAAGAAATAAAACGAAGGAGATTAAGTATGAAAAACGGCCTTCTATTTATTGTGTATCTTTTGTTGTCCAAAACACTGGAATGGGAGGATGGTACGGTAACTACCCAAGGGCAACTGGAACGTCCCTTCATTTTGTTTGAGGATGGTAAACCAGCTTATATATTCTTCGCAACGATGGATGGTCCCGGAGGATTTGAAAATGCAACACGGTCATGGAATATGGTAATTCCGATTATGAAGTAAAAGTCATTTTTACCAAAGCCGCAATTTTTCAAACTGATCTTAGAAAAGTAAAACTCTACTACTCAAAAGAACATTAAATCATTTATAAAATAATAGTATGAAAAGAAAAGCATTATTGGTTCTTTTTCTCATAATAATATGCTACACCGCATACTCTCAGGAGAGATTCTCTGCTGCCGGTTTCTATTCCACAAACAACTCTGAACGTAATATTCTTGACTTCAATTCAGGCTGGAGATTTCACCGGGGGGCTCAATCTGGCGCTTTTTCACAGAGTTTCAATGACCAAACATGGGAAATTGTTAACCTTCCTCATACAGTAGAACTTATGCCATCCGAAGCCAGTGGTTCACGTAATTATCAAGGCCCTGCGTGGTATCGCAAACATTTTACTATCGATACAAAATATCAGGGTAAACGTCTTTCTCTTTATTTCGAAGCCATCATGGGGAAAAGCAGCTTCTATGTAAACGGACAAAAAGTAAAAGAACATTTTGGCGGTTTTCTTCCTGTCACAATAGATTTGACCAAGGCGGGTGTAAAAGCGGGTGATGACGTAGTAATAGCTGTATGTGCAGATAATAGTGACGATCCATCTTTCCCTCCCGGACGTAAACAATACACAATGGACTTCTCTGTTTTTGGAGGAATCTATCGTGATTGTTACTTCATCAGTACCAATGACGTTCATATCACCGATGCAAATGCTGCCGGGCAAACAGCAAGCGGAGGTATATTTGTTAGTTATGAAGACATATCCGATCAAAAGGCAAAAATCAATGTTAAAACCCACATTGCCAATGAAGGAAATACAGGGAAAAAAGTAGGGATCGAAACCATTCTCATTGACGCTAATGGAAAGAAAGTCGCTTCAGGCAAGAAAAACCTGCAACTGGCAGCAGGAGCTTCCGGAAGTATAGAACAACAATTATCAGTTAAAACTCCCGCCCTCTGGCATCCGGATACCCCCCATTTATATCAACTCAAAACTGTGGTATATTGCGACGGCAAAGTATGCGACGAAACGATTTCGCGTATTGGTATCCGATCTATCGAGTTTCGTGGTGCCGACGGGTTATATATCAATGGAAAGCCGTTTGAAGATAAGCTGATGGGGGTAAATCGTCATCAGGATTATGCCTATATCGGCAATGCCGTACCCAACAATCTGCAATGGCTGGATGTGAAAAAGCTACGTGATGCCGGATGCCGCATCATACGCTCGGCACACTATCCGCAAGATCCCGCTTTTATGGATGCTTGCGATGAACTGGGTATGTTCATTATCGTAGCAACTCCAGGATGGCAATACTGGAACCCCGATCCTATCTTTGAAGAAAGAATTATTTCTGATATACGCAACATGGTACGCCGTGACCGTAATCATCCTTCTGTTATCATGTGGGAGCCTGTTCTGAACGAAACAGCTTTTCCTGAATCATTTGCTCTGAATGCTTATAATGCTACACATGAAGAGTATCCGTATCCAGGATGCTATGCAAGCATTGACGATAAGAGTAAAGGAGCCTATAAATACGATGTCATCTATACTGCTCCCAAAAATGAAGATTACTATCAGAAATTAGGCAAATCGTGTTTCACACGCGAGTTCGGCGACTGTGTAGACGATTGGAACTCACACAATTCTTACAGTCGTGTAGCCCGTGAATGGGGAGAAGAGCCTCAAATACGCCAGGCGCAACATTATGCACGCAAAAAATATGGTGGTTCATTGACCATCGATCAATTCTACAAAGCTCCTAAAGGACACATTGGTGGAGCTTTATGGCATTCTTTCGACCACCAGCGCGGTTATCACCCCGATCCATTCTGGGGAGGTATCATGGATGCCTTCCGTCAACCCAAATATTCTTATTACATGTGGATGAGTCAACGTGATCCGGCTGTTAAATTAACCCAGGCAGATAGTGGTCCAATGGTCTATATTGCCAACGCCATGACTCCGTTTTCACCGGAAGACATAGTAGTTTATTCCAACTGTGACAGCGTACGTATCACTATTAATGGAAAAACAAGCCTGACACAAGTACCTGAAATTGAAGAGAAAGGGATTCGCCACCCTCCCATCACATTCAAGAATGCATACAGTTTTGTAGATGTACGCGCACTACACCGAGCAGACAAAGCAGAAGAATGTAGTATTGTAGCCGAAGGATTCATAGGAGGAAAGGTGGTAGCCACAGCCAAAAATATGCCATCCAAACGAAATGAAAAGATAGTGCTGACTATTGATTCCGGGCTCCCACCTCAGGCTAATGGTTCGGACATCGTTACAGTCATCGCTTCTATTACTGACAAAGATGGCTATGTAAAGCGCCTTTCACAAGAAACAGTCATTTTTGAAGTAGAAGGTGAAGGTGAATTGGTAGGTGGTCGTGACATTGAAGCCAACCCAAGAGTTAGCCGTTGGGGAACAGCACCAGCCTTGATACGTACTACCAATAAGGCCGGGAAAGTTAAAGTTACTGCACGCCTGTTACACCCCGGTATTCAGATTCATCCGATAGCTACCGTTGAATTCACTACTATTCCGGCAGATCGTCCTGCCCTCTATAAGGAGTTACGTGTACCAGCAAAAACTGAACAGTTTAATACAGGAACGGTAGAAGAAATAGATATGAACGAAATAGAACGTCTCGCTAAAGAAGAGCAAGATCGTATCAATGAAATGAAGCAGGTGGAACAGCAACAACGCCATTTCGAAAGTACAGAAAAAAAACAATAAATTCCTCCTATCAAAATCAATTAACTTACACACAAAAGGGGATGTGCCTATTTTGACACATCCCCTAATTTATTTATTTGCGAAATATCCCGAGAAACAATTTACCTGTAAAAAAACAATCAACCTATTATTTTATTATCTTAATGCTTGTACGACCAGCTACGTTCACAATGTAAACGCCTGATTGTAAATCAGACAAATCGACTGCTTGGGTATACGTCAAAGATTTTACAGTTTTCCCAGCGATATCGCAGATGTCCACCTTTAAGTTATCAGCATTTTGAAGAGATAATACTCCGTTAACGAATGTATAATTTACATTTGATATTTCAGTTTGCGCAATGGATGTTGCTCCTCCAAGCGGTCCCATGAAAAGCATTTCTCCCAACTCGGCATTCCATCTCCAAGCATTATGATCTTCTCCTGACCAACCCAGAATTACAACACGAGTGTTGCTATCGTAGTCTGTACAATTAGCAGCATTGATATCAAACAAGATTTTTTTGCCCACTTCAAGATTTCCCTCGTATCCTTCCGGAATTACTTCACTCCATGGTACAATTCCTTCAATATTATATCCCTCAGCAGTCCTTACAGTTTTATATTCATAACCTGTAAGCTTATTATTTACAATTCTACCTCCGGCATAACCTCCACCGGTTGCGCGGTTATCTTCACTGCCAACTGACATACGTAACTGTGAATGGCCACGTCCACGTGCGTCTATTGAAGAATGATACTCATCCCTTCCTTCCGGATCGGGAAAGAAAAACAGTTCGATATTATCCACACCTGTATCCGATTTTTTAAGTGCTTCATCATAAGGTATATATGTATCATCCTTTACCTTAATGAAAAAATAAATGTAACGCTTGTCATATACAGCCTTGAAAGATGCTTCATATCCCCATATATTGGGAACAGGCTCTACACCCCAATCATGTGTTACGACATCAATAGCATTTTCGGTAACTTCGGCTGCCGACCAACAACTCTCATTGGCAACTCCATCAATTTCAATAAACTCATCCGTCGAATAAATATTCATCGTTTTAATGTGCTCATAATAATCCTGAGCGAACAAATTACCAGCTGTCAACATTGAAACAGCAAACGCCAAAATAGTAAACTTTTTTCTCATAATAATTTATTTTTAATTAGTATAAATTCCTCCGAGGGTTTATCCCCCGGAGAGAGGATTGATTGTTCATTTCAAATTTTGTTAGTACCCCGAATTTTGTAATAGTACATTCATTCCTACAAGCTGCCTTTCGGTAAGTGGAATCGGTAAGCGATGATGTTTGTTAGGTTCAAATCCCCTACTTGCAAATAATTCTTCGGCTTTGTTCCAACGCAAGTAGTCGAACCACAAATGAGTCTCAAGACATAATTCTTTCTCACGTTCCTTTATTATGGCATCCATAAAATCACCACTATCTTCCGAAGAAGGATAATCGACAGATACAGTCACAGCTAAAGATGCATCATCAAACGGATACCCCCACGCTCTTCTTCTTACTTTATTCAAATATTTCTTAGCATTAGTCATATCAGCCGTTTTATAACATGCCTCAGCATATTGCAAATACAGATCGGCAAGACGGAAAATACGTTGATTGATTGAATTATGCCCTTCAAAGCCCGGCAACCCTTCTGTTGCCCAATTCTCTATCGCATTATAAGGAATGTATTTTTTAAATCCATAATAACTGTTAGGATAAGGTTTTATATTGGTCCCGGCCCAATTCGTCGATATAGAATCTCTTCCTGGAACATAGAAGGAAGCGTACATACGGGGATCTGCGGCACGTGATTCATTCAGGAAGGTCTGAATGTATTTACTGTTTACTGTACCCCAACCCGGTTCTGTCTTAACATTCAAGCGATATCCATTGGCCCTTAATACTGTATTTATATCATTTCCTAAAGCATCCCAGTCACCTGTATAAAGGTTGAAAAACTCTTCCTCAGAGAAAACCTGTACTCCTATCGCGGTTCCATATATTTTCATCAATTCCCGTAGAACAATATTAGTTTCACTATTGGAAGGTAATGAAACATATTTGTCATACACTTCCTGGGTAATCTCATAACCTGTATTGTATTTATTCACCCAATCCATTGCTACATTTACAATTCCAAAACCACCACCGACACCATCGGGGCCTAAACGTCTCCATAAATAAGAACCGGCCTTGGTATCGTCATTTACAGTCTGGAACTGTATCTCAAAAATAGATTCAGAATTATTCTCATGATTGAAATCGAAATTCCACGCATATTCCTTAGTTAATTGATATTCTCCACCGGTCTGATTTCCGCACTCCATTGCTTTAACAAACCACTCTTTCGCTTTCCCATAATCTTCGAGATACATATACACTTGTCCCAGATATCCTGCGGCTGCACCTTTTGTTACCGCTCCTAATTTAGTGGTTTGCCACGAAGTTGGTAAGCGGTTATATGCCGTCTCAAAATTGGTAATTATTTCATTCCAGCACTCACCTAAAGTATTACGTGGTATCATTAACTGATCTCTCGAAACAATCAATGTATCGACTATAGGCACTCCTAAGCCGTTGGGATCATACTGCGGATGCGATGGTAATTTATCCCCGAACGAACGGGTTAAAGACATATAAGCAAAACCACGAAGGAAATTACATTCTCCGATCATCTTGTCCAATTCCTGATTTTCAGTTTGAGTCAACGAACCGCTATTCCTCAATGAATATATTTTTGTACATACGTCGTTAGATCTGGAAATGATAGAATAAAGATTTTTCCAATAGCAGTAAATCGCACTGGAACCATCGAAATATCTAAAGTTTACCATTGGTTTTACATCTTCCAGAGTTGCCCTGAATTCAAGCTCGCCGGTTGCAAAACAGGTATAATAATATATCCCATAAAAATACAACCATTCACCGTACAATCCATTATAGGCTCCATTAAGAGCCGTCTGGGCATTTTCAACACTGTTTATAAGATCATCGGACGGGATACCTCCATAGTTCTCGACATCCACAAAGTCTTCACATGATGTAAAACATCCGAAAACGACGATGCACAGTATCAATTTTATATATTTCATAATATGTTTATTGTTTTTCTGATTATAAAATAGTTTTCATCATTTCCTGCATTTAAAAATCTATCTGCAGACCGAATAAGAATGTTTTATACTGCGGATAATTACCGGTATCTATACCAAATGCAGTATTCTGTGAAGCCGAAAATTCTGGATCAAAACCTTCATATTTGGTAAATGTCAGTAAATTCTGTGCAGAAGCGTAAATGCGAAGTTTAGATATAGCACACTTACTCAGCCATTGCTGTGGAAATGTAAACCCTATGTGAATGTTCTTCATCCTCAGATATGATCCATCCTCGATATACCATGTCGAAACGGAACTTTTATTATTATTCGGGTCGCTGGTAGAACTTCTGAAGTTTTCATTCGTACTTCCAGGACCTGTCCATCTGTCCAGTGCATGAGTGGTCGTATTATAATCATTATACAATGAATGGGTTACCTGACGGAAGTTATTGAAAATATCATTGCCCTGAACCCCTTGAAACAGCACATTGAAATCAAACCATTTGTAGTTCAGATCGATATGGAACCCATAGGTAAAATCCGGCCATGGATCACCAACATGTACAATATCGTCGGAGGTTATATGCCCGTCATTGTTTACATCCCTGAATATCAAGTCTCCAGGACCTGTTCCCGTCTGTTGGTAATAACTGTACCCATTTTCCTGCGCTTTTTTGTTGTATTCATCTACTTCTTCCTGCGTTTGGAATACCCCTATTGCATCGTATGCAAAAAATGAACCGATAGGAAGTCCTACTTGTGTGACAGATACATTCTGACTACCCAAAACCTTCCGATCTGAATATAATACTGCGTTGCTTCCATCTGTGTTCTTTACCTTATTGCGTACATAGCCCAGGTTGGCACCAACGGAGTAACTGAGTTCCTTACCTATTCTATTGCGATAACTAACTTCCACATCAAAACCTGTATTCCTTATTTTTCCAACATTAAAAGTATAGAACACGTCTTGTAGATTAGTTCCCAGTCCTGCCATTGCAGGCAACGAACTCTTGAACAATGCATTTGAAGTATTTTTGATATACCAGTCGAATGTAAACTGCAAGGAATTATTAAACGCTCCTACATCGAGTCCAAGGTTGATTGTAGAGATTTCTTCCCACTTAATTTTATGATTGGGTAACTTATCAAGACGAAGTCCGGTCACAGATGTCTGATTACCATCGGCATCTGTACTTCCCAATGCATAGTTGGCATTCGGGGTGATATAGTTGGCTGTATAGAGAAACTGCTGTATGCCACCCATATTTCCTAAAAGTCCCCAGGATGCTCTGAGCTTAAGATCAGACAACCACGAAAATGACTGGTTATCTTTTATAAAATTCTCATTGCTGATCCGCCACGCTCCCGAAAAGGAAGGGAAGTTTCCCCAGCGATTTTCGGGTCCAAAACGATCATAACCATCACGTCTGATCATCGCCATGAATATATATTTATCCATTAAGCTATAGTTTACACGTCCGAAATACGACAGATAAGCACCATTCGAATAAGTATCGCTTGCCTGTCGGTTTACTGCATCTGCCAAAGATGCACGGTAAATATCGCCGATCATATTTTTAGCACTGACATTAACTCCAGTAGAATAAGATTTTTCGCATTCCATACCAGCCATCAAAGCAAGAGAATGTATGTCATTGAAGGTCTTATTATAATTTGCAACGAGATTTCCCCCCAATGAATATCCCCTTGAAACGGCCTGATACATAGACGAATATAATTTACTCTCGGCGGCATATTGATATTGTCCGGCTTCCTGGCGGCTATCGGCTGTAAAAAAACCACCGAACATAGTTGCTGTTATAGTTAAATCTTTTATCGGTTGCAACCTTAAATAGATATTTCCGTTTACTTTGAAGTCCTTTGCTCTGTTATCTGCAGTTTCTTCATATGCCAGCAGGTTACGTCCGTCGTATGCGGCAAGCATATTTTCGATACTTGTCTCTTTTCCCGATATGGGATCTATGATAGGGCTCCCGTCCACATTGGTCTTTGGGAAATACCCATACCCTCCCGGCTGATTGGTACTGTCATAGGGCATCATGAAAGGTACGGTACGCATGTAACTAACAAGGTAGTTTGAATTTGAATTTTGTTTTTTATTGACGTGGAGGATTTGCATATTTTCGCCAAATGTAGCCCATTTATTCAATTTTATTTCAGAATTAAGGCGGAACGAATAGCGTCTGAAACGTGTATCCAAATATGTCCCTCCTTCATCATATAAGTTAAATGAAGCGTAATAGTTATATTCATCTGTTCCTTTGCTGAAAGAAAGGTCATAGTTCTGAGTTAATCCCGTATCGAAAATAATATCTTTCCAGTTATAATCGACATTGGTCAGATCATAATCCAATGCGTAAGCCATGATGTTCTTACCGCCACTACTGCTATATTGGCTCGGAAAAGCCAGCATTTCAGCTTCTGTCATTTTCCCCTGTCCGCGGAAGTCTTCCAGTCTTAATTCCTTTAATTGTCTTGTACTAAGCACATCAGGCATTTTGGTAGGAGTATTAAACCCAACATAGGAATTAAAACTTATTTTGGACTCTCCTTTCTTACCCCGTTTCGTTGTCACAAGAATTACTCCATTTGCAGCCTGTGCTCCATAAATAGCAGCAGCAGAACCATCTCTAAGTATTTCTACTGATTCGGCGTCATTCATATTGAATTCTGCTCCCGGATTTTGAGGCACTCCATCAATTATCCAGAGCGGCCCCGAACTATTAAAAGAGCCAACACCACGAAGTCGGATATCGGCCGTTGCACCAGGTTCTCCACTCGATTTTGTAACAAGCATACCTGGAACTTTTCCTTGCAGAGCTGACTCAATACCAGCGCTGGCCGTATTTTCCATGTCTTTTACCTTAACTGAAGAAATGGCTCCAGTTATATCACTTTTTTTCACCTTTCCGTAGCCTATCACAACAAAATCATCCAGCATCTGCGTTTCTTCAACCATCGTAATATTAATGACTGTCTGATTGCCTACAACAACAGATTGTGATTTAAAGCCAACATAACTGAACGTTAGTTCAGCCGTCGAAGTAACCCGGATTGAATAATTACCATCCAAGTCAGTAATTGAACCTACGGATGAACTCATGTTTGCATCATTTGCCTTGATAGAAACTCCTATCAACGGCTCTCCACTATCACTTTTTACATTTCCTTTTATGGTCTTTATTTGAGCAAATAAAAAAACCGGAAGAAATAGAAAAAGAAACAAAAGAATCTTTTTAGATAAGTTGTTTTCCATGTATATCTCTAATTAGTTTTAATGATTGATATTAGAATCAAAAAATTCTATGGAACAAAAGTATCCTGTTTTTTTTTCTTGTAGAACGATAAACTATGAAAAAATCCCAAACAAAACACGACTAAAACAGAGATAAAGCAATCATAAAGAAGATAAACCACTAGCATTCAGAAAATTACATATTTTCATATCACAGAAATAAACTTAAAGGCAATAAGTTATAATTGAAAAAAATTGTATTTTTGCAATGGTGATCTTAACATCATTATATCGTGAATGAAAGCAACCGGAGGAAATCACCGACACTACAATCCTCGTGCTATTTTAAATATCCAAAGGAAAATTTTATATCAACCATATTTTAATTTAATAACAGATACTAAAAGAACATGAAAAAGTTATTTTTTCTATTGAGTTGTTGTCTAATGGCAGGAACTATCCATTCGCTCGAATTACAATCACCTGATGGTAATTTGAAAATGCAATTCCAGATTTTAAAGAATGGAATTCCCGCTTATTCATTATCCTATAAAGGAAAAGAGGTAATAAATCCCAGTAAACTCGGATTGGTTTTGCAAGGAGGGGATGATGTTGGATTTGGAACTGAAATAATAAAAAGTTCCGACCCTAAAACATCTTTGTATGATGGTTTCTCATTATTAGAAACCAAAGAGGATAGTTTTGATGAAACATGGCAACCTGTTTGGGGAGAAAACAAATACATCCGTAATCACTATAACGAACTATCGGTATTATTAAAGCAGGCCCAGACGGATAGAAATCTCTTGATACGCTTTCGCCTGTTCGACGATGGCCTGGGATTCAGATATGAATTTCCAAACCAGAAAAGCCTCATTTATTTCGTGATAAAAGAGGAGTTAACGGAATTTGCCATGACTGGCGACCATACTGCTTATTGGATTCCGGGAGATTATGATACTCAAGAATACGATTATACTGTATCGAAACTTTCGGAAGTCAGAAAGTTAATGCCAGGTGCCAGGACCGGTAATGTTTCTGAAACTGAATTTTCTCCAACCGGGGTCCAGACTTCGTTACAACTAAAAACAGCCGATGGTATTTATATAAATTTGCATGAAGCTGCTCTTATAAATTATGGATGTATGCATCTTGATCTGGATGACAAAAATTTCATTTTCCGCTCATGGATAAATCCCGATGCCAATGGATCAAAAGGAAACATGCAAGCACCCTGTAATACACCTTGGCGAACAATCATTGTAAGCGATGACGCCCGTGATATTTTAGCATCAAATATCACATTAAATTTAAATGAGCCCTGTAAGATAGAGGATACTTCGTGGATAAAACCAATGAAATATGTAGGTGTCTGGTGGGAAATGATTACGGGGATGAAAGACTGGTCTTATACAAACGAATTGACAAGTGTACATCTTGGAATAGATGACTTTACAAAAGTAAAACCCCATGGAAGGCATGGTGCTACAACTGAGAACGTGAAACGACATATTGATTTTGCAGCAAAACATGGCTTTGACGGAGTATTGGTTGAAGGTTGGAATATCGGATGGGAAGACTGGTTTGGTTTTACGAAAGATTATGTATTCGATTTTTTAACTCCATATCCCGATTTCGATATTGAAGAAATTTATCAGTATGCAAAAAGCAAAGGTGTGAAAATGATTATGCACCATGAAACATCTTCTTCCATCCGTAACTACGAACGGCATCTGGAAAAAGCTTATCAGCTGATGAATAAATATGAATATCCTGCCGTAAAAAGCGGATATGTAGGAGATATTATTCCCAGAGGAGAATACCATTATAGCCAATGGATGAATAACCATTATCAGTATGCAATTGAAAAAGCAGCAGAATATAAAATTATGGTAAACGCACATGAGGCAGTCAGGCCAACCGGAATCTGCCGTACATGGCCAAACCTTATAGGAAATGAAGCGACAAGAGGAACAGAATATCAGGCATACGGAGGAAACAAAGCCAGTCACACTTCCATATTACCTTTTACTCGTGTTATCGGAGGGCCTATTGATTTCACTCCCGGTGTTTTTGAGATGGACATGACTAAGTTAAATCCAAAGAACCCTTCTCATTGTAATTCAACTTTAGCAAACCAACTGGCTCTTTATGTTACAATGAGTAGTCCTCTGCAAATGGCATGCGATTTACCAGAAAATTATGATCGCTTTCCTGATGCTTTTCAGTTTATCAAAGACGTAGCGTTGGATTGGGATGAAAGTATCTATCTGGAAGCCGAACCGAACGAATATATTACAGTAGCACGTAAAGCTAAGAATACAGACAATTGGTTTGTCGGTAATACTGCTGGAAATAATAAATTTACATCAAATATAACCTTTGATTTTCTTGATTCCGACAAGGTATATGTGGCCACAATCTATGCGGACGGTAAAGATGCAGATTACAAAACCAATCCCCAGGCATATACTATTAGAAAAGTTCTTGTAACAAATAAGTCTAAATTGACACAGGTATCAGTAGCAGGAGGAGGCTATGCGATCAGCATCGTTCCGGTAACAGACAAATCCCAATTGAAAGGATTAAGAAAATTATAAGAGTTATTTTTAATCAAATAGTGAAAGGTGCCCTGATCGGCACCTTTTTTTAGTTTGTTTATTGGGGATCTTTATTCACAGGTAAATTATCAGATAGATAAAAAACACACGAAAAAACAAAGTATATGATATTACAGTTTAATCCAAAATCCCTAAAAACAGAAATATAAAAAAGCCAGGATAATCGTTTCTGATTTCCTGGCTTTTCATTTTTGCGACCAATATTTAACTATCAGTCAGATATGCAATCTCCTTATTTAAGTATGATCTTCTTACTCACCCTTTCATTCGGAGTTGTAACTTCAAGAATATAGATCCCCTTTGGCACATTCGATATATCAATTGAATTACTATTTGCCATTTTCCGCTGTATAACCTTTCTGCCATCAACTGATATTAATGAAACCGCATATTCGGCTATATTTGTATCGATATTAATGGTTGTTGTCGCCGGATTCGGGTAAACAGTAAATTTTGTATTACTATCACCTTCTTCCTCTTCTATGCCGGTTGGAGTCAGGCTTCTTATCATATAATGAATCACTTTTGCATATCCATTTTCTTCACCCAATAATTCATAAGTACCATCTGCATTCTTACGCGCATTTAAAGCATAAGTTATATCGGTCCAACCACTCGTTTTACCAACTTCCACTCCAGGAGATACTTCTCCTACAAACTCTTGGGTATCCCTGTTATAAACATTTATAACACCATTACGGGTAAGGAATACAAAGAAGTAGTCACCGGCAAAAGCCAGAGATTTAGCACTAAGGTCTTCATTTACCGTAGCAACCGGTATCAGCATTTCCTTATCATATTGCCATTGTTCGGAAGGTACATTGTTGATATTTGCAAGTTTTGCTTTTATATTTTTATAAGTCAATAATGTAGATCCTGCACGTCCCCATACACTCGGGTTAGGATTTGGATTGGCTTGAGTATAACAAGTAACATAGAGTTCATCGCGTTCCGAATCGTACATTACACGTCCAGCTTCAATTATATAACTCGGAAGCTTGTATGATACAGGATTTTCATATTCCAAAATGCCTTTTTCATTTACACGCTTCACTTTAAACAATTTGAACTGAATATTGGTCGGAGCACTTACAGCATCGGTCATCCAAACATTCCCATCTTTATCAGGATACATAGAGAATGTATTTACAACTGTGGGGAAAGTATTGATTTCATCGTCTGTTTTCTGTCCATCTCCATTCTTATCTTCCCAGTAGTACTCTTTCCGGATATCATTACATGGAATAGCAATGTATCCATGCTTTTCCTTGTCAAAACGATATACGCCTAATATGCTTGAGTACATATTGGTCACGTACATGAAATCATGCCCATCTATTTTCCGGTTGAATACCCCACAGATAATAGGTGATGGGAAATTACGGAAATCATTGGGAAAAGTAAACGGGTCGAAGGATGATGCGACAAGCCTATCCAAACGGCCTCCAAGCTTAGAATAGTCCACTTCATGTATTTTATCCGGTGTAAAGAATACGTTTTGATTATTCAAATCAAAATCAGCCGTAGTTGTAAATGAAAGACCTTCAAGTTTCCAGTTCAGCTCCTGTGTTTCTTCTTTATAAGAATACAGTACGGCAGTTGAAGTTCCGACAAACATATTGGATATATATATATTCCCATTTCCATCAACACCTACACCTGTAGGACCAGGGAAACGCATATGGCCAACCTCTCCTTGCAAATATTCTCCGCCTCCTTCACTTAGAGGTTTAGGAGATTTTACGAAAATACCTCCTTTTACTCCAAATGTTGAAGACTGAACAGGTGATGAATAGATATCAGTATATATCAGCACATTCAGGTCTTTTCCTGAATTAGGCAGTAAAATACGGTTTTTATAAGTGTCTACTGAGAATGACTTAGCCTCAACACCCTCAGGTATTGTTATTGTCGATTGGGCACGAATAGCTCCACTGGTCAAACTTATTGCAACAATTCTTTTCATATCGGGTTGAAGCATCCATACATAGCCTTTATTGTCTGCAACGATATATCCCACACCACCTTCTGTAATCTGGAAACCTCCGTTAGCAGTAGCACTGGTACGCATGGTCGTTTTATCGTATATTTTCAGAGAGTCCGGTATATTCTGCGACGGAACTCCAGGCACGGCAACAATAAGATCATTACCTCTGATTGCCAACCCTGCCAGATACTGATCTGCATGTGTAGCGATACGCATCAAATTTTCAGCAGGACCATATCCCGTAGAGAATCTGGATGAAATACCATCGCTTACTCTATAGCGAGCAACAAAATGCCATACAGCTTCTTTGGGCGGGAATCTTTGTAGTCCGTTGGTGTTTTTACTTACACCACCATCTCCCGCATGCCCACTAAAACTCATCAACTGGTAAACATAACTGTTATCAAGAACCACAGCTTTACCCGAGTTCCGCCCCCAGCTACCTGTTCCCGATTCAAAAGGAACACTATGAACAGCTCCATCTTTCCATAATCCAACATTTGTGCCGCCTTCATCCCAACCACAAATGCTTGCAACAATACCATCTTCACGAACGAAAATCGATTCCATACTGTGAGGGATATGGTTAGCGGGTTTTCCTCCATCGTTAGCGATCCATGACGTTTGATAATCAGAAAGATCTCCTGAAATTACCTCGCGATAAGTAGGTGTGAGAGTAACATCAGCACCAGGCATAGTAATTGAAGTTGTTGCTTTTGTCTCATCGTTATTTTCAAAGATAACCGTACCGGTGGAAGTAACAACCCATTTATCGAAAACCTCACCATTTATTTCTTCCGGAACCGAAATTTCCACAATGGCACCTTCGTATGCTATACCCGTTCCAAGAGGTGACTTAATAGTTGCTGTACCGTCACTATCTTCTAATGTGACATTGTAAAACGGTATATACTTTCCACCATATGCTGATAGATTTCCCCAACCGGCATAAGAAGATAGAGATACCCCAGGCACGTAAATATTAAGCGGTTCAGTAGTGTTTGTTCCCACCTGAATAAATGCATTTGCCCCACAAACAGGAGGTGTAATGGCACGGGAAATTATAGATGTTACATTCCCACGGCGACAGAATGCAGCCGATCCGATATTTGTAAGCGTTGAGGGAAGGTCTATTTTCGTCAATGCTCCTGACCCATCCGTAACATTCTCACTGGCACTTAATCTGATTGCATTATCACCTATGATTTTTACACCTTCAGTAAATACAAATTTCTCAACACCGGAAGCTTCACCAAAGAAACGGAAGTTATTGTCAAATGTCACAGATTCCACCAATGTCCCGTCAACGGTTACTTCGGTAATCGCCGGAGGACAATAAACGAGTTTGTTAGTTGCAAGATCGACCAGAAGTCCCGAAGATGATGCAAAATGGGTATTCCCTTCTGCAACTAAAATTTCCTTCAGAGCCGTTGAATACCTAAATGTAGCACCTAAATTCGAGAATGTTTCCAATGTAGATGGTAATATCAGGGTTTCCAGTATATGGTTATAATAAAAAGACTGGTCCTGTATTTTGGTCACTTTCTCAGGTACGACATACTCCGCCCCGGGTTTTCCACAAGGATATTTTAACAATGTTCTTCCCCCATCTACAAATATAACCCCGTCGACTGTTGTTATTACAGTATTATCCGGAAATGCATAACCGGTAACTCCCTGGCAATCATTAAAGCGCCCTAACAAAGCAGGTGCACTTGTCAGTGAAGAAGGAAACGTCAGTATTCCCATTAATACACTGCTATTGAAAACACCACTTTCGATATTATTCAGCTTAGCCGGAAATTTTATTGTTTCAATGGTCTTATTATTCGCAAATGCGTTACTTGTTAAAGTGGTTGTTTTTTCATCTGCCGACAGATCAAGCATTGTAAGGGATTCCATAGCATTCAGCATAGCAAAATCAGAAGATGACAAAGCAGCACCATCCGTGTTGTTTATTACAGTTAGTTTTGTAATAATGTTCACATCATGCAAACTGAGAGCACTTGCCAGATTAACCGATGCTGATAAAGTTACTTCTACCTCTGAATTAGGAACTACTGTTTTATAGGTTGGTGTAAGCGTTACATCCGCAGCAGGCATAGTTATAGTGGTCGATGCAAGTGCCATATCATCATTTTCAAAACTAACCGTACCTGCTGAAACAACCACCCATTTATCGAAGGACTTTCCTTCCGGTGCTTCCGGGGCAGAAATAGTTACAGTTGCACCAGCATAGGCTATATCTGTACCAATAGATGATTGAATACCTCCTGTACCGTCATTATCTGTAAGGGTAATGTTATAAAATGCTTTATATACTCCACCATATGCCGATAAATTTCCCCAACCAGCATAAGCAGACAAAGATGCTGCAGGAACATAGATATTAAGTGGATCGGTATTGGATTTTCCTACATCATAAAATGCATTACCTCCACAAACAGGTGGCGTAACAGCACGACAAACGATCTGAGTTACATTTCCACGACGGCAGAATGCATTACCCCCGACTGTAGTAATTGTAGACGGAAGATAGATTTCCGTCAATGCTCCCGAACCGTCTGCCAGGTTTTCACTATTGTTAAGCCTTGCGCCATTATCCGCTATAGATAGGATACCTTCAGTAAAGACCATTTTCTGTACATCGGGCGAACCACCAAAGAAACGGTAAGCAGGTGTCGTTTCAACTAAAGTCCCGTCAACGATCACTTCTGTGATTCTCGGAGGACAATAAATTAAGCTTTTAGCTGCACGATCCACCAAGATGCCCGACGAGGAAGCATACAACGTGTTTCCTTCAGCTACGTAGACTGCTTTGAAAGCCGTTGACTCCCTAAAGGTAGAATTTCCGACTATCTGTTGCATCGTTGCCGGAAGTGTAAGGATTTCTAAGATATGGTTATAGTAAAATGACTGATCCTGTATCTTTATGACTCCTTCAGGCACAACATATTCGGTATCAGGCTTTCCACAAGGATACTTTAACAGTGTTGTTCCGCCGTCTGTAAATGCAACTCCGTCTACAGCTGTTATAACTGTATTTTCAGGAAATTCAAAAGCTGTAACTCCCTGACAGTCATTGAAGCGCCCTACCACAGAACCGGCAGCCGTTAACGATGGTGGAAAGGTCAATACTCCTTTCAATGCACTACTATTAAAAACAGCTGCACCAACGTTATTCAGATTAGAAGGAAATTTGATTGTTTCAATCGTTTTATTATTTTCAAAAGCCCTGTCTGTCAGTGTCGTCGTCTTTTTATCCGCCGATAAATCCAGGTAAGTAAGAGCATTCATTGCATTCAGTGTTGCAAAATCAGTAGAAGATAAGGCAGCACCATCAGTGTTGTTTATCACGGTCAGTTTCGTAATCGTATTTATATCTGTACCGAGGGAATTAAGAGCACTCGACAAGTTGACAGACGATGTCAGAGTAACTTCTTTTTCCACCTGGGCAAGCACCGTTCCTGATATACAGAAAATGGTTGCAACCAGAAAATACCTTTTAAGGAAAAAATTCAAGTTTTTCATATACATTTGAGTTTAAGAAATATTAATGAGTTCACAAATATAATAATATCGGCATTGTTTATCACGCCAGTTTCGGAATCGTATTTATATCTGCATCGAGAGAATTAAGAATACCCGACAAGTTAACGATAATGTCAGAGTAACTTCTTTTTCCACCCAAGCAAACATCACTTCTGATATGCAAAAGATGATTGCAATCAGAAAAAAACTTTTTAAATAAGAAATTTAAGCTTTTCATAAAAGATTAATTATTGTGTGTTTATAAATGTATTAGAGAAATAAACAAAAGATTAAATTTAATGCTAATATTCCGTCCATCAGTCCTTTTTATTTCTTTACAAATCGGATAGCTATATTGTTTATTTTCAATATATATACACCACTCAGAAGATTGGAGACAGATATTGCTTCACCTATAAACTCTTCTTTTGTAATCACATTTCCCTGCATATCAAAAATAGTATAAATACCATTAGTAATACCTGTCAGTTGTATATAGTCTATAGCCGGATTAGGATACAAACCAATTATAACTCCTTCTGCATCGTGGATACCTGTTGTTCCTTTAAAATTTGCAACAATAACCACATCGCTGGCGGGCATAATAAATGTAGTGTTCTCATTTTTTTCATCTGCAAAGATAACACCTTCTGTTGTAGAAGACCAATTTGTAAATTCTCCATACTTTGTATTTGCTGTTATTGAAACGACTTCTCCTGCAAAGGCTTCCAGCGGAGCATCCCCCCTGGTAATGTCAATCATATACAATATATCATAAACCGCTTCTATTGTGACTTCGTCATCAACCATCGTAAAATAAGTTGTTGTAGCCTGCGGATTTCCAATAACGACCTCTTCACCCTGAATTATTTTCCACTCTTTAAAGTATACGGTGGTTCCGTCTACTACTTTTGTAGCTCCTGTTCGAAGTGGAACTATTGTACCGAGGGCCGCAGCTCCACTGGTAGATATTGTTGCGCCAGTGATTGTGTACGGTTTCGGCTCTTCAAAAACAGCTGTGATAGCCACGTCATTATTCGGCATTTTGAAGTATGTCGCCGGTTCACTTTCATTTACAAAGACTGCACCTGTAGTCGACTCCCAATGGGAAAATGATCTACCGTCAGGAGCATCATCTGCAACAATCTTTATTGAATACCCAGCTGCAGAATAATTCTGAATGGCAGTTCCCCCCGATACGGAAATTTCTCCATATGTAACAATCTGACTGCTCGTAAAGCTCCCTCCCCCACCTTCGGGGTAATATTCATTCACAAATTGGCTGGTAAGATAGGTTGCGTGTGCACTTGCCGGTACAGCAAACTTAACACTGTTACCATTCGATTCCCTAAAAGTCGAATTTCCTGTCAACCTTGGAGGAGTGGTTGCTTTACAAACAAATTGCTGAATAGTAGACCCAAGGCTATTAAAGGCCTCTCCGTCTATCGTTTCTATAGTAGAAGGTAATTCGATATATTCTATTGGTATTTTTATATCCAAAGTAGCTTGTCTGAAAGCTCTGTATCCAACATGTTTAAATCCTTCTGTAAAAACAACCCGCTTCAAGCTTGATGCATAGGAAAAAAAACTCATCGGTACACTTTCGACAAGACTCCCATCAACGACCAATGATTCGGTATCATTGGCTGGAGGGAAATACATAAACTCTTTGGTTACTACATTTATTAATATCCCTTCGATTGAGGCAAAATTTGGATTTCCCGCTTTCACCTCAATTCTTTTTAATCCTGTCACATGTTCGAAAACCAAATCAGTAGTAGCGCCAAATCTATTCAAAGATTCAGGAATAAATAATTCTTCCAGTTGATGGTTATAAGAAAAAGCCTGTTCTCCTATAGTTGTAACACCATCAGGCACAACATAAGATATTGCTGTTTTTCCACAAGGATACTTAAGCAGGAGTGCTCCTCCTTGTGCATAAGCAACTCCTTCATGAGAAGATAGATTCGGATTGTCGGGAAACTCAAAAGCAGTAATTCCCTGACAATTGGTAAACCTGCCAACAAGAGCTTCTTGGCTTATCAGAGTCTTCGGAAAAGAGACAACTCCCTTCAATGCACTATTATTGAAGGCTCCTATCCCAATCGTCTTCATATTCGCCGGAAACTTTATCGTTTCAAGAGTTGTATTACCAGCAAAAGCATTGGGCGTAATAATTTCCGTATTAAGATCTCCTGAAAAATCAAGTTCTTTCAGGTTTGGCATTGCAGACAACGTAACAAAATCGACCTCATTTAAGATTGCACCATTAGATGTGGTAACTACCAATCTTTCGGTATTTGCTTTTTGCTCGTCGGTAAGTAATGACGATAATGTGCCCGACTGAGATACATTTAAATCTAAGGAAAACATCGGTATTCCTGGAATAATCATCAGTACAATCATCAACAAATGTTGTTCAAGAGTAGAAATTTTATTTTTCATGTACATTTAAGTTTAAATAAGATTAATAGATTCACAAATATAGCGACACCGTGAATCAGAGGAGATGTCAAAACGAGTAGAAAACAGAAACAAAAAGAGTTCAAACTTTGCACAGAAGCCTAATAATGTGTAATTAACAAATAAAGAGCAGTACAACAAGAAAGACAAGAGACCCGGATAGGAATATCCAGTATGTATTCACGCAAAATAAGATAAAGAATGGAGAAAAGTCTAAATGAATGATCGAATAAAAAGCAGACTAGGCTCCTTTTTATTCAAAACCTGTCTGCTTTCAAAACAACTGGAAGGCTAGTCAACTACTACACAGTAGTTGATCGTTCCCCCTGGTAACTTCCCGGGATATCCATTGAAAAATATTTCTATTCCTCACCAATGAAGTATCTGATTTAGCTTTTTCCCAAAAGACTATTTATTATTTTCGTATTGGATAAATGCAAAAACTAAACGATACAGGTTTGGCAAAAAGAATATATTTTTCCAAAGGAGGAGGACCACAACTCCTATTTCCTATGGGATAAGTTTTATAATCAATATTCCATGTAACATTATCTGTATATTTCAGCTGATTTTCATTTTCGGCCTGCGACAAATTTTCAAGCGAGTAATGCATCACGCTTGTCTCTATATAAGGTTTGCCTTCAGCAATAAGTCCTATCCCGTTATCATCTGATAGGGAAGCCCATAAACAACGATATTTATTTCCATTTTCTTGCGGATAAGTATGATGCGTAAATTGTTCATCCACAGATCCGGAAAAGATACCTAAACGAGCACCGGAATGCCTATCATTATAAGAATCGAAAGGCCCATATCCATACCATGAAAAGTTTTCACGGCCCTCTTTTACTGTCATTGTATATCCTACGCGTGGAAAACTTACAATATTTCCATAAGGTCGGAGTTCTGTATCTACCTGAATTTTCCCAGATGGATAGACTGTATAGGTGGTTGTATAATCCACATACTTTTTATTCCCTGTTTTCTGAGCCCGATAGTTCGTCATGATAATAATCGAGCCATCCTTACTCTGCGTTTGCTTAAATGATTTCAGTGTATGCTGAAGACAATCTAATCCGGCTTCTACCCACTGGCGGGAAATCTCATTTCCTTCCGGATTATAGCCTCCGTCATTTTGTGTAGGGGCACGCCACAAGTTGAGTTGCGGACCTTTTTGCAGGAATTCCTTCCCTTCAATCAACCAGTTCTGTAAAAAACCGGACTTTCGATTAAATGTCACATCAAGATTATCGTTATAAATTCTTATTTCATTTTCTTTTTTCTGAACATTCAATTTACTGTTTTCGCCTTCACCTCCGTCGGTCAGTTCCATATTGGCCTCTTGCAATATGAATTGTTCAAATGCAATTTCAAATCCTTTAGAAGCCCACACCGTATTTTCTTTGAGATAAGCATTCACCTCTAATACAACTTCACCTTTTAAGTCAGAATAATCAACATTAATCTTCGCCTTAGAAACTGATTGCGGAAGAGCATCCAGCTCTCTCAATATTCCTTCTTTTATAACCTTGCCATTATTCATCAGCTTCCACGAAAAATCGAAAGACGACAGCGGGAGGTAATTATACTCGTTTTTAACAAATAATTCGTTATTCTTCAATTCGAAATTTATCTGCTGATATATCTTCTTACATTCATATAAGGCAGGTTTCGGTTTCCTGTCAGCAAAAATTAGTCCATTCGTACCATTTATCGAAGAAAAATATTCTTTGCCGGTGAGACTATCTTTCCGGATAAGACTTTGGTCTACCCAGTCCCAGATATAGCCTCCAATCAGCCGGGGATATTTTTTTACAGCATTCCAGTATTCCTGATGATTGCCTAAAGCATTTCCTTTCGCATGTGCATATTCGCACATCATAACCGGACGTGTTTCTCCCTCTTGTGTAGCCAATTTGATTATACCTTCTACCGAAGGGTACATCGTACTTACAACATCAACAGCAGGAGGTTCCGGTGGATTAACCGCAGGACGATTCGTTTTCATAAAATCGAGTCCATAGCCATACTGACGTGATCCACCGTTATGCAGATAAGCCTCAAAATGTATCAGGCGTGTGGGATCGTAATCTTTCACCCATGATGCCCGTGCAGCATTGTTATATCCAACCCCTGATTCATTTCCCAATGACCAGAAAATGATAGAAGGATGGTTTTTATCTCTCTTCACCATACCGGTCACACGTTCCAACTGAGCAAAAAGCCACAACTCATTATTCGATAGTTCTGCATCTGCACCACATGTTTCAACATTTGCCTCATCCATTACGTAAATGCCATATTCATCGCAAAGGTCGTAAAATACAGGATCGGTAGGATAATGGGAAGTACGTACTGAATTGAACCCAAACTGCTTCATTAACCGTACATCCTCTACCATTCTTTCATAAGGAATTGTTTTTCCATACCAGGCATCATGTTCATGCCTATTTACTCCATATACATATTCCCGTTTACCATTAACGTATAGTTCTCCGTTTTTAACCTCCACATTGCGAAATCCGATACGGGAACTTCTTGCTTCTACGATATTACCTTTACTATCTTTCAAGGTTAGGACTATTGTATATAAGTTAGGTATTTCGGATGACCAAAGCAACGGAGCTTTAACATCGGCTTCCAAATATTTGGACAATACATAGTTTTTCTGATATTTTTCATCCCTGATAGTTTGTGCAGGTATAGACATATGTACATTCGGATCAGGAGTACCATCCGAAGTGTACAATCTGGCTTCAAGTACCCATCCTGATATATCAATGTTTTTCCCGGAAATAAAAGGGCGTATCCGCAATTTAGCGTCTTTATAATCTTTATCTAAGTCAGTTATTACTGCAAAGTCCTGAATAAAAACATCCGGGCGTGTTTCCAAATAAACATTCCGGCAAATACCATGGAAACGCCATTGATCCTGATCTTCCAAATAGGAACCGTCACTCCATCTTAATACCTGAACAGCCAATTGGTTTTCTCCTTTTTCCAGATAAGAACTTATATTAAAAACTGAGGGCAAAGTACCACCATCTTCATTGTATCCAACTTTCTTTCCATTGATATACAAATAAAAAGCTCCTCTCACCCCAGAAAAATGGATTAATACATCTTGGTCACTCCAGTCGGAAGGTACTGTAAATGTTTTCCGATACAACCCGATGTGATTATCTTTCCGAGGTACAAAAGGCGGATCTATGGGGCGGAAATCATATCCCTGTCCACAATAGACCTGTTTGCCATACCCCAGCATTTCCCAGGTGGAAGGAACGGAGATATTGTCCCACGAAGACTCATCAAAACCAACCTTCATAAAATCAGCAGGAAGATTTCCCCAGTCTGTTATGAACTTAAATTTCCATTGTCCGTTCAGCGATTTATAACGGGAAGATGTATTTACGTTTACCTGCAATGCTTCTTCTTCTGAAGAAAACGAAATGGACGTGGCACCATAAGGCTCCCTGTTAATACTGTTTATCAGAGGATTCTCAAATTCGTTCAGTCCAAATCCTATTATATGAGTATCATAAGCCGGACTTCCGTTGGGCGGAAGCGGCAATTCCTGTTCTTGTGAGAATGCACAGGAAAAGATACCGGCTAATAATATCGTTATTATCTGCTTTCTCATTTTTACTGTAAAATGCTGTTGGATAAATAATTTATTTTTCAACTCCGAATTCCACTTCATTCGCCCAATGTTCTTTCCAATCAGGATGAAATGCTCTCGAGTTTATTTTTGATACACTGCGCTCTTTGGCTATTTCCATACAAGCCGCGCCAGCTGTGTCGTTATTGATACGTGCCGAGAATTTTATTTTTTCTCCTTTGTCAATTGCTTTTTTCACATCCGGTAATTCCGACCAGGGTATCGCACACTCATAATAAAGTGTATTGCCCTCACGAAGAACGATCAACTTACCATCTTTCACAGCTCCATCGTAAGGTGATTTGGGTTGACGTGGATAAAAATGCTTGCGAGGCATACCGGGAACAAGCATTCTCCATATTTCATATCCTCCACCATATTCGGGAGCTACCGTATTGAGGGCATATTCATAATCGGTACATTTATAGCCGATATAGCGAGGCATGGTTCCCTTGGGATATGCTTCCATCCCATCTTCTCCGACAGGTATCACATTGAACGCAATAAGGATGTTATCTGTCGAAATGCCATTTACACCATCGGGTAACACCGGTCTTTTTCTATATGTAAACCGACGAACCTTTTCGGGCCATGCCAAAGGTACTAAGTCATCCTGGGAAACAATATTACACGCTATATCCGATGGTAATGACGAGTCTGAACCGACCAGATAATAACCGGTTTTTCCATACCTACCAATCCAGTTTCCAATCGTATCAAAATCTTTGCCAATAAGGATTACAGATGCTTCTGTTCTGGCTGTATTTACCTTATTGTCCGATGAATCGAAGAAAACTCCCGCCAGTTTGGTTGTATACCACCATCCATAAGCTGAGCAACGCACACGCACATTACCCGACAAATCAAGTGTCAGAAATGTACCGTTCCAAAGTTTATCTATTTTTGTAGTCAATAGTTCTTTACCGCTATTCTTGTCATAAACAGTTACAGATACTCCATTCTGATTAATACTCGGGAAATAGAAAGAGGTGCGGGTATATTTGTCTTTTGGCAAGTCGAAATCCATACCAATGGATTGGGTAGTAGATATATTTTCTATATAATTCATTACACGTCCTTTTCCCGATGGCAATTGTAATGCACTTTGGTTGGATTCGGATACTTGTGTAGTAACCATAGTCGATTTCATTGCATATATGGTTTGCATATAGGCCGTATCAGGGTAGAAATACTCATCGTCATCACGAGTTTCAAAACGTATTGTACCTTTATGCGGAGTATTATCTGCAACCTTTGCTGCAAAGTAGAAATATTTATTATCATAGGCCATATATGTTTGGGCAAATCCTTCAGCATTCAAATCAAATTGCTGATACGGATGCCATGCTGCTTCGGTAAGGGAGACACTGGCTTTTGAAGTCTCTATGGTCTGAGGAATGACTCCCGACCAATCGTTCAGTTTTCCGTCTACAACAATACTTCTTTTCGCTATTAAATTTACGTGCATATCTTCCCAATGTACAGCAATGCCGTCTTTATCGGCATCGAAATGAACCTCCAGCGGGTACTTATTCTCTATATTGGGCTCTCCTTCAACGACTTTTACTTTCACAATTTTGGTTTCATATGCCTTAAAAGAAAGATTCTCGGGATAAGAAACTTTCAAACCGTCAAAGTTTAACTTCAACATCCCTTTTACAGGTCGGTTGAGGATATTAGTTAACTGTAATTCCATTTCGGGATTTTCAGTAATGGGACTTATAAAATCTTTTGGTATGATTTCCAAAGGTTCGTAGCCTTCAATTCTTGATTTCTTGATTGCTGTAATCAATTTATCAAAAGAACCTCTCTTCCCATTTACCCGAAGGTAGTAACCTTGATAATTAAGCGGTACTTCATATACCCCCTTATACGGGGCTATTTTATTTCCATAAAAATCATACAATAAAAATGCCGGATCAGCTTTTATTATCATCTTTCCATCAGTAATCGGATAATAAGTACTCAATTCCTTTTCTATAGCCCGATATTCCTCACTACCGCGTGACAAGGTTTTAAGCCGTCGTTTCCACTCCACCCTTTTCGCAGTATTTGTCAGGCTCCGAACGTTACGGAAAAGGACATGTTCGGGTCCAAACGCATCACCCAGATCTCCGGCTATAACAACTGTTCCATCTTCTTTATTGTCATCATAACCATCAAACACCATCACCCACGGTAATCCGTTCTTAAAAAGTATTTCCCTAAATTCACGTTCGCCTATAAGACTTTGTACAGCACCCATAGCAGCGGCAGTAGACCATGTATTGTGTAACTTCGGAATGGTTTCCGTACCCATTTCAGTACGAATAGTCGTGGTACGAGCCGAACGACTTGGTTCGCCTGAATACATATAACCACCGAAAATACCCATCGAACGATCGTATCCGCTCGAGCGATTAGTAGCAACCACTAGTCCAATACGATCATCGGTATTTCCTACCCAGCTTTCCGTATCCCATATTTTCACACGTCCTTTATAATCTTTCCTGTTGTTCCATTCGGGATATAGTACCGGTGCCTCTATTCCCTGGTAATGAATAGAGAGAAAATCGAATATAGGCAATATATCCATGGTACCATCAGCGAAGAATTTATCCAAAGCATTCGAATTAGAATCTCCACCTCCGACCAACACATCAATACCTTCTTTCCGGGCCTCTATTACGCCCTCTGCCATTTTCTTATATTTCTCGTTATAACGTATCATATCAGCTTGCCAACCCGATATAGACGCTCCTTCCCACGGTTCATTCCACAGGCAAACGGCAGTAACTGGTCCTTTCGGCCAGCCGAATTTCAAACAGATCTCTTTTACATATTTTTTAAAATCTTCATCCAGACCGGGCATCCATGCAAGATCTTGTTTGGTTCGCAGGAAATGTCCGTTCTCGTCAAGATGAGGACGTGTAGTTCCTAATGGTATAGATGTCGCAGTACGCCCTTCGCCAAACATCAACATCACAGTAATGTTATTATCCATATACTTTCGCATTTCGCTGGTGAAATCCTGCATATATTTCTGATACTCGGGATCTGTTGTCGGTATAAACGGAATAGCGTGGCGTATGGACTGCACTCCCACCCGACTAAGAAAATCAACACCTAAATCATCTAATGACTGTTTCGGATATTGCATTTTTACCGGAGATGGTTTTATGCTGTAAGCAAAACTTGTTCCCAGCCTCCTACCATTTTCTCCTAAGTCAAAAACCACAGCATAACCTCCGTAATCTTTGATATCATCTACCGATACTGATATATTCGTATATCCATTGGGAGAAATCAAAATATGGGCCGGAATGATTTTTTCATAATCAAGTTTTACTATCTTCGGTAACCAGATATCATTAGGAATACCTTTTGTTCCATACCGGATAATATGTATACGGGCATCTGTATCTATCACTTTCTGTGTATTATTTACGAGTTGAAATTTAAAATCAATGTTATCCCCAGGCCAGAACACATTTGCCGGGGCCGTTGATTCTATCAGGGTGACATCGAAATCGTAATAACGTAAGTTATTTTTTACGCCCATCACTTCTTCATATCCAAGCCAATCTTGAGGTGCTTTCATTTGAGCAAAAGATGTAGCACCGTAAAAAAAGAAAAGGATTGAAAATGAAATCATCCACTTCTGTAAAATATTGACATTCAATTTCATAGTATTTTAATTCTTATTTCTTATCGGAATCTATCATTCGTTGAACCTCTATCCCAGCAAATATTACAGCAAAAGAGCCATGTGTGTCATCGTCATAAAACGGACGGTTTACATAATATTCCACATCTTCGGTACACATCGTTCCTACACAGATTTTATGTACAGTTCCATCATCTTCTATTTCCGATGATATCGCCTCCCAACCTTTCAGAACAACAGGCATATATGTTTTCTTATCCAACCATCCATATCTTACCCCACGTGCCATAGCCATTGTAAAAATAGCTGTCCCCGACACTTCAGAAGGAGAATCGCTTCTGTCTATAACATTATGCCAAAAGCCCAAATTATCCTGATACTTAATTAACTCTTTTACAAATGTAATATATTGATTGAGTATCTGTTTGTACTTCGGATGTTTTTTAGGCAAATACATCAATACATCCGACATAGCCCATATGGCCCAGCCGTTTGCCCGCGACCAATGAGGAAGTTTTATTTCAGGACGTGATGTATAATTAGCATGCATATATAGTTTTGCATCTTTATCCCAAACATGCTTAGTAAAATCAATGATCTGACTTGCTGCATCGTCAAAAAATACTTTCTGTAATTCGGGCGAATCAGCATATAATCCGGCCTGTATCAGAAAAGGAATCCCCATAAACATATCGTCTACCCATACTGTGAATTCTTCAGGAGTTGTGCGGGTGTAATTGGTCATCCCCTTACTTCTTATCTGACCGAAACGTGCATACTCGATCATTTTATCTATAAATGTTTTATAGATTTCCCGGTTTTTAAAATCTGGTTCGTTTCGAAGACGATATATGAGAGGCAGAGAGGGTGCTAATGTAAAATCAAGTAATGTTGAACCGATAACCAGCGAATTGGCAGAATTGAAGTATGCTTTTAAGTTATTTACCTGATAATCGACAAAAGGTAATCCCTCCATCTGATAATCACAAAAATCAACAGCCCATTGATTATATCTATCATCATGGGTTAACTCGGTTAACTGCTGCATAGCCCAGGCAACACCACCATTATGATAATTCCATTGATAGGTTGTCCCCCAAGGTGCGGGATCAATCATTTTTCCCAACAACTCCACCTTGGGTATTGTCCATGTAACAGCCCCATCAAGTCCGGCATACATGTGTCCGAAAATAAACTCTTCTTCTGGTTCGTATACATTATTAATATCAGGAGCAAAAGGACCGATCACTAACCAATTGGTAAGACCAGATACTTTTTCATCTATATTCTTCACATTTTTCAATCCTATTTCAGGATATTGCGGACTTACGGTAAATACTGCATCTTTCTCACTCGGCGGCTGTATAAATACACACCATTCTTTTCCACCGAACGACTCAGATTTTATCAGGATATCATTATTTCCTTTTTTTAGAGGCAAATTAAATGAAAACGACATTTCAAGACTTCTCTCTTCTTTTACTATCGCTACATCACGTTTACCGTATTTTTCATATACAAGATTTCCGTTACACCATATTTTACAAGCATCGTTGTGTTCTATTTGCACACATATAGTTGTATCTTTTGGAAAGGACATTTGCGTATAAGCATATCCTACAGCTCCATATCCTTGTCCAAAGGTTCGCCCAAAATCGACAAACTTGAGGTAATTGAATTTATCGGACTGACAAAACAAATCCAGTTTGTATGCGAAAGGAGTTTCTCTTATAAGTTTGTCGCCAATTTTCCGAACGGTAACGACCGGAGATTCTTTAAACTGCTGAGAGATTACTTTTACAGGAAAAAAAAGACTCAGCACAAAAAAGTAAATCCACATTTTGTTTTTCTTCATATGGTAGTAGAATATTAATTTAAATAATTCAAGATAACTAATGCATTTGTTAGGTTATTTGCAAAAGTAATTGCCCTGCGTCATTGCAAAACCTTCTAAATACCCATAAAATGAAGATAAAGTACAAACAAAATACGAACAAAAACATATTGAATTAAAAATCAATATCTTACAAATCAAAAAGGAGGTCATAATTAAATGACCTCCTTTTATAAGTATATTTATTAATCAGCTATTTTAAGTAATTACAGTTAATGAAATTCTTCATTGAAATTTTCTTCATACACTAATTCTCCATCAGGCTTAGATATTTTCACCCAGTCTACAGCCCCGCAACCTTTAAATCGTAGAATAAGCTCATTAGCAAATCCGAGTAAGTTGTTATAGCCCATATTAAGTACAGCCTTTCCGTCTACGTAGAATGTTGTTTTTTTATCAATAACCTTTATCTTCATTACGTGCCACTGCGAAGGATTAAAATCGAATTGCTGCAAACTATACTGATCTCCCTTGATTTCGTTCTCTCCACTGACAAACTTAATATAAGCATAACAATTTTCGTTCATAGCAAAACCATGTACTCCAGTATCCGAACTTATGTACATCATAATGTCACCACAAGGTATTGCATATTCCTTTGCTGAATTACGAACTTTTGCCTCAAAAATAAAATTGTCACCATTCACCAGATTTTCCTTATAAAATATATAGCTGACAAATATATGGTTAGATTGAGCATCTAACGGAATGCTATCAAATGGCAGGCTAACATAACCATCATCGTTTAGTGCCTGACTAATAGGAAAAGTTTTATATATATTTTTTCGTTCCTCCCTAACGGATACAGACCATCCTGATTTACGGCTTTGCAATAAAATCTTTCTTATTTCTTTATCTTTATATTTTAAATAACAAAAACTTTCTCCTTCATAAATATAAGTTGTATTCACCGAATGTGAACCTTTTAACAGCTTCCTTTCCAATATATCACCGTTGGCTTCTTTATATACAATCGTTATTTCATCGAAAACCGGAGAAGGAATATCGTATGAAAACGTTACAGTTAAAGGAGATGTCCCTCTTACCCGTGATACTGAGAACTCGATCTTTGAAATCAAATAATCGATATACATATCCTTTAATTTATATTTATAAAGGAAATATCCGGCGATAATAATCATAAAAAACAACACCATATAAAAATAACGCTTATTCCGTCTCTTTATATGGTTGGATATTCCTTTCGAATATTGACCGATTCTATTTTTCCCGGATGCGGTTTGTTCTTTTTCAAGATTTTCAGTATCCTGCTCCTCATCATTTTCTTCCGGTATAAGATCAACCGCCTCTTGCTTTGTTTTTTTCATAACAAAGTCCGTATATCCTTTATATCCGAGGAAAATACAAAGTGCTTCTTTGGTTGCTAACTGCGGATTGCTCGTGCGTTGCTGGAAAAATCGCTTTAAGGTATTGGCATTTACGTTTATTCGGGTAACTTCAAGAAGCATGTTCTCCAATGTCTTGAATTGATTAAGATTCCATGTATCAGAATGCCCCCAAGATTTTAACCGAATATTATATTCCTCGATTATTTCCTTTACATACCCTTGTCCCTTTACTTCGTTCATACTATTAGAAATCTTATTTTTTTCAAAGATAATTGTTTTTCGAGTTCCAAACAACAAACAAGCCAAATAAATGCGACTGCATCTATTTCATTAAATTACAAACCGCCCCGGAATTTATTATTCATTCAACAGCGTATTTAACTGCTTATAAGCTTCGCCAATATTTTCTTCAAACGATTGGATATGTTCATAAAACTTCTCAGGTTCATACTGTATTATCAGATTGGTCGACTCACAGAGACCTATAATATCCGTCGTTTCCCAACGTGCATTTTTATATTTCATCTTTGTCACTGACTTCCCAAATTCCCTGAATTGTTTGACAAACCCTCTATTTACATCTGTTTCCTTTTGCTTATTATAAAAAACACTTACACATTGTACATTATTACAATTGGTTAGGGGAAGATAAATTTCTACTGATAAGTCTTTCCCGACATAAGCCCAGGTATTTTCCTGAGGAGTTAATGAGTAATTGATTTCATGCCCGTTGATTAATATTTTTTCGGGCATCTCCACCCCATAAAGTTTGATTGTATATTTCTTATTTGCAGGCATACCTTTATATTCACCTTGCCGCGGATAAATGGTGAGGGTCTGGATTCTGTCATTATACGTAGACCTTACTTCTGTTTTAGAAAATGATTTATCGTAATCCTTGCTATCACCTGCATCTTCATAAATAAAGCATTCGTCGTTAGAATGGGCAAAAACTCCAAGCATCATATTTTCCGGCTCAACCGATAAATTTTTAGCGCCAACATACATCGGAATAATAGCTCCGGCTTTGATATAAATAGGATATTCCTCTATTGTGAACTCACGGGAAACCTCTTGTCCACCCGAAAGCATTGTTCCGGTATGCCATTCGAACCAGTTATCACCCTCCGGTAACCAAACTCTTACATTAGATTTACCGTCAATCATAGCTTCACCTATAGGAGCTACTAAAATATCGTCACCAAACATATACTGAGTCTTATACCGATACGAATTTTCATGACGGGGATAATCGTAATACATCGGACGGCACAAAGATATACCTTCATCATAGTTTTTTCTCGCCATTGTATAAATATAGGGTACCAGCTGATACCTTAAATGAATACTGGCCAGTAATGCATCGAAATATTCACCTCTGAAATTCCATAATTCCTTATTAAGAACAGAATTCTTCGTAGAATGTGTTCTAAAAATAGGACTTAGGGCACCATATTGCATCCAACGGGTAAAAAGTTCCGGCTCCAGATAGTTGTTTCCTGCTGTTTTATGATCGTTGTCCGTTCTGAATGTATGCCCTCCTATATCATGACTCCAATAACCATACAATACATTTGATGCCGAATTTGTGAAATAGGGTTGATAAGCTAACGATTTCCAAGAAATGATAGCATCTCCCGAAAATCCGATCTGATAACGATGATTGCCCAACCCTCCCCAGCGATGATATATCAACGGACGTTTTTCGGAATTTCGTTCCATATCCGAAAAAAACACATAATTAATCCACCACGTATTATTCAATGTCTTTATTTTCTTATCATATATCCACTGCTGCCAGTCTATCCACCAGAAATCAACGCCTTCCTTTTCCATTGGATGCAACACTACATCAAACAAGGTTTTCATAAATTCCTTATTTGAACCTTCGAAAGGAATATTTTTATTTAGCGAAATATCAAATTTCATTTTTTTTGCAAATTCTTTATATGGAGCCTCGTAAGGGGCAATCCCAGATGCAGGATGAAGATTCAAAGTTGTTTGCAGGTTCTTACTTTTTACCCATGATAAAAAATTACCAGGGTTGGGAAATAATCGTTTGTTCCATGTCCATCCGGTCCAATGTGCTCTTTCCCCAAACTCATCTTTAGGAGCAATATAAAGACTATCTGTATAATGCCAATTCATATCAACTACCAATACATCCAAAGGGATGTCATATTTCTCAAAATTATGAACCAATTCCCTCATCTCATTATCAGAGTAACTCCAAAAACGAGACCACCAATACCCAAAAGCATAACGGGGAGGAAGTGGTACTTTACCTGCAATAAGACTATAATCGTACAAAACAGATTTATAATTTTTCCCATATCCAAAGAAATACCAGTCCTGGCTGTTCTTTCGTTCCCTTTCTTTTACCCATGCCCAATCGCTATCATCAAACAAAAGTGATTGCGAATCATCAATAATAGTCCAGCCATCAGTCGCCAGCAAACCATCTTCCAGTTGCAGTTTATTACTGCCTTCCGGCGAATGAATATGGGTTTCACCATCATGAGCATCCAAAGTACGCGAGGTCCCTTTCAAATTATTTTTTTGCTTCATTCCCGGTTTCCATAAGAAGGCATCAATCTTATCCAGATATTTTATCTGCACATTTTTATCTGTGAATTTTCCAGAATTGATTTTATATTTCAACTCCAATTTGTCTGTCGTGATGATAAGCCATCCACCTTTCTCTTTTTTAGTATACTGCGGTACTGGCAGATTCCGGTTTATAAAAATAAAAGAAGCATCATCGTTAAAATGAGACAGACTATCCCACTCCATTCGGATGGTACCCGATGTTAGTATAGTAAAACGAACTTCATTGGAAATAACAATGGCATCGGGTGCAGCAAAACCAGCATGTTTTGCATGTGTAACATTTACTAATAGTATTAAAAATAATACCAAATTCAATTTGACTCCCAAAAACTTACTCATAATTTATTATTTATTGTGATTGATACTTAACAGACTGGCTTATTCTTCTCTTCATCTGAAAAAGATTTTTTTTATCATAGTATAACTGGATTTGTCTAATCCTCATCTAAACATGGTATTTATATTTTATCTGCCTAACTTATAAGGTAGGCACGATAGCAAAGTCAGCCAAGCATCTTTTATATGAAAGATCAGCGCAAATATATGTTTTTTTTTCGTGCAAAAAGTGTCAAACGACATAATTTTACAAGGCTGATTAATTTGTTATCCACACGTAACACACTATTATTCAACATCATAAAATTATTGTTCACATTTTGCCTCCTTTTTGTATATACTTTATATTTGTTTTATTTAAGCCGAAAAACAATTAAACACCTAAATTTGTAACAAATTCAATTTTTCAGCATATCTTTTAATAATATAATACCGATGAAACACTTCTTTTCTATTGTTACTTTTATATTGATATTTATATCGGCCCATGCCTCCAGTGGCAATACCCTCTTATTTAAAGAGGGTAAAGCAACAATCATAGTCGAAGACCATCTGTCTCATCCTCTGTATTGGTGGCCAACGACCTTGTTGACCTATGAAATTATTTTTGACAGCCGTATTTCCAAAACGGAACTGGTGTTAATCAACGAGGAAACCAACAATCGAATTCCTTTTCAATTATCAGATATCGAAACACTCGAATCAGGAAGCATAAAAGCCCAGTTACATTTTATGACCGACTTGCCCTCAGGGAAAAAACATGCATTCGCACTACAAAAAGGAATACCTCAAACTACCAACAACATAAATATTGAGAAAAAAGGAAATTACTATCAGGTTACCACGAATAAGTTCTCTGTTATGATACCAGCTTCACAAAATGGAGCAAATATATCTGGTCCGATTTATAGCATATCTAAAGATAAGCAAGAATGGATCGGAAAATCGTTTTTCAATATCAAGCAACACTCGGATATAAAACTCGAAACAAAAATAATTTCATCCGGCGATTTGTTTACCGAGTTTGAACTTCAATACACTTTTTCTTCAGGCGAAAAGTACAAAGCATATGTAAAATGTGTGCATAACTACGACTTCATAGAACTAAAAGAAGAAATGAGCGGTTTCTCCGAAACGAATCATTACTCGTTCAATATGGAGTGGAGTAATTTTTCACCTACCCATCGGCAAGCTCCTAACCATCCTTATGGTGGTCCCAAAGTAAATGCACTGGGATTTGAGAGATATGACTGGGAAAAAATCGACCTGACCAGGCTAAACTCACACCATGGAATTACAGAGTCGATATCCAACGATGGAAAAATGCCATTTGAAGTAGGGATTTTCGGAAACTGGCCTGCCGAAACCAACGTCACATCATCCGTATTCTGGGACGAAAAAGACAACCAATCCGTCGGGTTGTTCGTAAAAGACCTGGAAGGTTGGAACAGCTATAAATATCCGATATGGATAGATACACAAGAATTAAGCATAAAATTATACTACAACAATTCTTTATTAAGATGGTCTTATCCATTGGTTAACGGAACACGTACTTCTGCTTTGAGTTTTTATCCGCATCAAAAGGATATCGATCACATGAATAACCTGGAAAAACTTACGCAGCCAATATCAAATCCCGACGGAACACATTATAAAGTGGCAATGGGACAGCAATCGTATAACTCATTCCTACAAAATAGATATAGTACATTAGATCTGAACGTAGTAAAAAACTGGTGTTTGACTTATCCGGATTCACTTCCTGTACAAGAAGTTATTTTTGAAAATGATAAGAACATGACACCTAAAGAATTCGAGCAACGTTTTTTCTACGGACATTTTTCGAACGAATTGCCAATGAGTGGACCTTGTCAGAATAGTGGATATGGGCCTACATCTTCACGTCTGTTTTACGAGGAATATGTGTGTATGATGAATGCACTTATGCCACAAATGAGCCAGGATCAAAGGAAACGAATGATCGCCATGTTCTTAGTACATGCCTACATTGCAGCTGGTGAAGAATATATGCCGATGAAACACATGCTAAGCGGACATCCGAATTTCCTAAGTGATGTAAAATCCGTTCCGGCATTCGCATCATACCTGTTTCCCGCACATCCGAAGGCTTCAGAATGGGCGGATATGTTCGAGAAATATATCGATCTGAACACCCAACATCACGTACGTCCCGATGTGAAAGAATGGAATGCTATCGGAGGTAGATGGACGGAAAATATAAGTACCTATCTTTGGGCAAATTTAAGGCCCTCTTTACGTGCTAATTACCTCATGCAGCATTATCTGGATGGAAAAAAGCGGATGGCAAATAAAGAGATGGCCATGGTAGGTTCTTTTGTCCTCAATTCGCTTTCGGCTCCTTTCAATGGCGAATCACTGGACTTCTATAAAAACGAGCAAGGACGATTAGACGGTATGCTATATTGGGGAGTTGTGACTCCCGAAATGGCACCATCCAGAATATTTCCCCCACAGGGTGCACATGCTATCAGAAGGCAGCCACCAAACGGATATTGGCTTTTAGGAAAAGAGCTGGAAAACTATGATCCGCTGTTATCTGAAAACATACGGTATGTTTCCCGTCCCGAAGACGAGGACACAGAAATTTATAGCAGGGAAGCCAATTCTTTCAGGCTTATGTATCCACTTGACACAAAAGATACCGGTACACCGCCCATATTAGAAAGTACCAAAATAACCGGATATGGGATTGTGCTACGTGCCGGAGTGAATACAGATGATGAATTATCCATTCATTTAGGGCAATTGGATAATGGGCCTAACTATCGTTGGGGAATTGTAGGAGAAGGCGGTTGCGGTACAATCTATTTTTACGCTAACGGTAAATCGTACAGTAACAACGATAAGGAAGACATTGGCGACCGGCGTTTACAGGATACCGATATGTCGACAGGTTTTGGAGTGTTCAAAGATGAACGCTTCAAGGCAATAGGCAGAAATGAACTGACACGTCCGATGTACAACCTTGGTGTTGGACAATTTGCCGAAATCACCGCATCGCAGGATAGCAAGTATTCGTGGCCGGAGTATCAAAGCCGCAGTATCATGCTGTTGGGCAGCGATTACTTCCTCATTTATGACGATGTATATAATCAGAACATAGCAAGCCGCTTTAGTTGGTTTACGCATTTGGAAGATGATTTTCCTGAATTGCAAAACATAAAAGGCGGAGGCCCCGGATACGTTTTCTGGGATACTAATCCGGATGTTATAAAACTGACAGCAGTCAGAACAAAAGGAATCTGGTTTGACGGAACAGGAGATTTCCTGACATTCGTTTCCCACAAAAAAGGATACAAAAATACGGCAAAACCCTACGGATGTATTATCACTTCTCCCGAAGGAAATGAGGATTATATATTTCGGATCGATAAACCTATCGACGTAGATGAAAACAACATTATATTCTCGGGAACTGCGGGTTTTATACGGAATATACCGGGACAACAAGAAATGGCTATTTTTCACGGAAGCAAAATCGGAAACAGCCAATTTGAAATCAGACCACAAAGTACGGATGCAGGACTTAGTGCAGTATTCACAAGCCCGGATAATATTAAAGGAGAGTTTTACTCCATGGACGATGAAGAGGTTATCTTTTCCTGGACCTCTGCACCTGTTTCAGTATCTTTCTATATAGACGGTATCAAACAAAAGGCATTTATAAAAAATAACCAAATGACCGTTCGTTTCCCAAAAGGAAAACATATTTGGAATCTGACAAAAGGTCTACCCGATTTGGTTCAGCCACAAGTAAAATATACCTCAAATGAGAAAGGGTATGTTAAGTTTTCGGTATATCCAGTACAAAGCGCACAAAGTTATTGCTACGAATACAGTACCGACCAAGGCAAAACCTGGAAACTATATAAGGAACAAAAGGAAAATTCGATCCTTATAAAACCCACAGCAAACGAAAGAAAAGGTTATGTCCGTGTATATGCCTTAAACAAAGAGAATAGAAGTAAACCATCGGTAATATATCCGGTATATTTTACTTCAGAAAAACCGTACTTCCCCGATGGCTTAAAACTTAAAAAAGAAGACAAGCAATATACTCTGAATTGGGGAAAAGTACTTGGATGCAATGAATACAGATTGTATAGAAGAAGTAAGAATGGCGAATACAAACTAATATACAAAGGTTCCGAAAGCCAATTTACAGACACTAATGTTGGAAAAGGTATTCTGGAGTATGCAGTTTCCGCTTTCAATGGAAACGGAGAAAGCAAATTATCGAATGCAGTAACCAGTGACAACCAGAGCTGGCTAAACTTTGTACCAATAAAGGAAAATAAGTTTCGAAGAAGTGTAACCATTGACGGAGGTACAGATCTACACGATAACAAAGTGTCGACTTACTACCCCGAATAAAGATAATCATCTATCAATTCTGAATAACGTCAATAACAATATATACCTAAAAATATGAGAAAATATACATTAATCCTGCTTGTAGCTGTACTTGTTGTAGGATGCAATTCATCAAAAGATAAAAAGGCATTTAAGGACGATATTTTAAATTATGTCAATCCGTTTATAGGAACAGCAGGGCATGGGCATACTTTTCCCGGAGCAACATCCCCCTTCGGGATGGTTCAGCTAAGTCCCGATACCGGATTGGAAGGATGGGACTGGTGTTCGGGATACCACTATTCCGACAATTCAATAATAGGATTTTCCCATACCCATTTATCGGGCACGGGACGTTCAGACCTTATGGATGTTATGCTGATGCCTTTTGTCGGGGATGTAAAACTACAGGCAGGAACAAAAGAAAATCCTGACTGGGGTTACCGTTCTCGTTTCTCACATGATGAAGAATGGGCCTCTCCCGGATATTACAAAGTCAATCTGAAAGACTATGATATAATGGCTGAACTGACAGTATCACCCCGTTGCGGTATTCATAGATATACATTCCCGGAAAATATAAATTCCCATATAATTCTTGACTTATCACATCATTTCTCTACCGATTCTGTCATTTATACATCATTAGAAGTTATAAACAATAACACAATTACCGGACAACGAAAAACAAAAGGATGGGGAGAGCCAGGCGAAAAATATTGGAGTAACCAACAATTATTTTTCGCTATGCAGGTATCAAAGCCTTTTCAATCTGCGAATGTTGTCACAGACGACATGATTATAGAAGATAAAAGAGCGGAAGGTAAAAATATAAAAGCGATCCTTAATTTCGAGACAAAACAAAATGAAAAAGTACTTATAAAAGTTGGCATATCGGCAGTCAGTATCGAAAATGCCCTTAAAAATCTATCTAACGAGATTCCTGATTGGAATTTCGATGAAGTATTGGCTAAAACACAAGCTGAATGGAGAAGTAAACTATCGACAATAGCCGTAAGTGCACCAGAGGAAACAAAAAACATATTTTATACAGCATTCTATCATTCACTTTTGGCTCCTTGTCTTTACAATGATGTGAATGGTGAGTATCTGGGTTCAGATAAAAAAGTTCATACGACCCAAGATTTTTCAAATTATACAGTAATGTCGTTATGGGATACTTTCCGGGCCCAGAATCCATTGCTTACACTAATAACACCCGATAAAACAAACGATATAATTAATTCCATGCTCGCGCAATACGACGAATATGGTTTATTGCCTGTGTGGTCGTTATGGTCGAGCGAAACAAACTGTATGATAGGCTATCATTCCATTCCTGTAATTGTAGATGCTTACTTTAAAGGAATCAGGGGTTATAACGTAGAAAAGGCCTATGAGGCAATGAAGGCTTCGGCTATGCAGGATGAATTTGGCGTCAAAGAATTAAAACAATACGGATATATCCCTTATGATAAATATAATAAGTCCGTATCTACTTCTTTAGAGTATTGTTACGATGACTGGTGTATAGCTCAAATTGCAAAAGATCTGAAAAGAAATGACGACTACAAATACTTTATGAAACGAGCTGCCACTTACAAAACCTATTTTGACAAAGAATATAAGTTAATGAATGGCTTCTCGTCAAAAGGGAAATTTCGCCGTCCGTTCGACCCGTTCTATTCATCTTATGGCGAGTGCGACTGGGTGGAAGGAAATTCGTGGCAATACTCCTTTTTTGTTCCACACGATGTAGAGGGATTAATCGCGCTACATGGTGATAAAAACACTTTTGCCGAAGCACTGGACAAATTATTCTCGGTACCTACCGATATGTCAGGACACGATGTGCCGATAGATATTACAGGGTTGATAGGGCAATATGCACATGGAAATGAGCCAAGCCACCATGTAGCCTATTTATATAATTATGCAGGACAGCCGCATAAAACCCAGGAAAAAGTTCACGAAATAATGACTACATTATACACTACTCAACCAGACGGTTTGTGCGGCAATGAAGACTGCGGACAAATGTCAGCCTGGTATGTATACAGTGCAATGGGCTTTTATCCGGTAAATCCTGCCGGAGGAGTATATGTTTTCGGAAAACCGATGCTCGATAAAGCGGATTTGAAAATCGGAGCCAACACCTTTACCATAGAAGCCCATAACCTGTCGAAGGAAAATATTTACATTCAATCAATAAAGCTAAACGGAGAAAAATATAACAAGTTGTATATCACGCATCAAGATATAGTAAAAGGAGGTAAACTCGAATTTGAGATGGGAGCACAACCTTCTACCAATGAATTTATATTAACCATACCAAACAGATGGGATGAACAGTAAGGCTACAAAATATATTGTCCTTTTAGTATTTTTGGTACCGACTATCGCAAAAGGTCACAATAACCATACCATAAGGTGTACAGAAAATGTATACACCTTATCATTAGGAGATTTGTCATTCAGCGTATCAGCTGAAACCGGAGGACGTATCGTCTCATTCCGAAGGGGAGAAAGCGAATTACTGACAACGGATGCTGTAAATCCTGTTTATTATGGAGCTACTTTCTGGCTTTCACCCCAGGCTAATTATTGGCCTCCTTGTCCGGCCATAGACAAATTACCCTATGAAGTCCGGATCGATGAGGAAAAGTTATCTATGACAAGCCAGATTGACAATACAAATATTTGTATTACAAAAGAATTTTCAATCTCGGTAGCCGATACTTCCATATATATCAACTATAAAATAAAAAACACATCGGATAAAATACGAAAATTGGCTCCCTGGGATGTTTCGCGTGTATCAGGAGGATTAAGCTTCTTTCCGATTGGAGAAAAAGACGACCAAATAAATAAACCAGGAATACCGACAACCTATATCGAAAATGGTATTTTATGGTTTCCTTTCGTTAAGGAAGAAAATATGCCGGCACAAAAGCTGTTTAGTACAGCTAAAGAAGGATGGATGGCCCATTATTATAAAAATATACTTTTTGTAAAATGTTTCCCCGATATTCAGGTTAAGGATACCCCACCCGGGCAAGGTGAAGTAGAGTTTTTTATAGCTCCGGACGGGAAATACATCGAACTCGAAAATCATGGAGAATATATTTCACTTGCTCCAAATCAAAGTATAGAGTATAACCAGAAATGGTTTTTAATACCTACCGGATATGGAAAGACCAAAGAGGACCTGCTTTTTATCATCAGGAACTTAAATAAAGAAATAAAGTAAAACGAATAACCATAATAAAAAGAATAACATGAAAACCAATAAAATCAGGAGATACTCCATTCTTTTTTTCTTGCTACCAGCTCTGTGTATTTCATATGCAAGTGTCCCCGCATCTCAAAAAAACACATATGATATCCGTAAATATGGGGCAAAAGGCGACGGAAAAACAATTAATACAAAAGCTATAAATGCAGCTATCGAAGATTGTTCCAGTAAAGGAGGGGGTACTGTATTAATTCCAAAAGGAAAATTTTTAAGTGGAACCATCCGTTTAAAAAGTAATATTACCCTTTACCTTGACGATGAAGCAGTATTGAAAGGAACCGATGTAGTTAGTGAATACGAGTCTTATATACCATCCAAAGACTTGAGTAAGTACGACAGCGGCGAAGGTGGTGACAATGCAAACAGCTCTAAAGACGCTAACTGGAATAAAGTATTAATATTGGCATCAGGAATAAGTAACTTCTCGATAGAAGGTAACGGAACAGTTGATGGTAGCCATGTGTATGATCCCAATGGTGAAGAGAAAATGAGAGGTCCTCATACTATTATCATAGGCGAATCGAAGAACTTTTCAATAAATAATATCACCGTTAACTGTGCTGCAAACTATGCCCTTATGGCATACGAAATACAAAATGCAGTATTCCACAACCTCGAGATGAATGAAGGTTGGGACGGTATCCATATACGGGGTGGCAAAAATATAATTATACGTAATTGTAAGTTTCAGACAGGAGATGATGCCATTGCCGGAGGATTTTGGGAGAATATGGTTATTACCGACTGTTATTTAAATACTTCCTGCAATGGAATTCGTATGATTATGCCAGCTACAGGCCTTACTATATCCAATTGTACATTTCAGGGACCCGGAAAATATCCACACCGCACATCAAAAGAGTTAAGGCGTACAAATATGCTTTCAGCTATTCTGCTACAACCCGGAGGATGGGGAAAAGCAAGCGGCAAAATAGAGGATGTACATATCCACGATATAACGATCGACAATGTAAACAATCCTTTTATGTTTATACTGAACGAAGGTAATGATGCAAACAATATCATTACTGAACGGGTAAAAGCGACCAGAATAAACAAATACGCTTCTTCTATCGAAAGCTGGAGAGGTGGAATCTTCGACAATGTGACCTTTCGCGATATATCGATAGACTATGTAGGCAGCGACAATCCGGCATTAAAAAACATTGAAATCCAACAGCCTGAAGTTGATGCACGGGCATTGCCTTGCTGGGGATGGTTTATTAATAATGTACGTAACATCACATTTGAGAATGTAAATTTAACGTATCAGGGAAATGAGATTCGTCCGGCTTTCTGGTTCGACAATGTGGCCAATCCAACATTCATAAATGTAACATATAAGGAAGAACCAAATAACAATTCTATCGTATCAATAAGGAGCGGAGCGATAACAAAGAAATAAAAATCCATACAGAGTCTATAATCTTATAACAGGGTAATAATGAAACAAAACAGCCTTGCATTTTTATTCTTAATGTTTACAGTCAATTTATTGGCTCAAACTTCTGATATAAAAATTAATATTGTTTTCATAGGAAACAGTATTACTTACGGAGCCAACCTGATAAACCCCGGATCAGAAGCTCCTCCAGTAAAGACTGTAAATAAATTGCAGATTGACGGCTACAAAGTCGGCTATGCAAATTGTGCCTGCAGTGGAAAAACAACCGTTGATTTTCTTCCTGAGTCAAAAACATTGTATCAAACGGTGATTCAGGCAGCCGATACATTATATAGAGAAGATAGAAATCTGCTTATATTCTCTATTATGCTCGGGACAAATGATAGTGCGATAAAAGGAACTAATGGCGCACCAGTCTCCCCAGAAAAATACAAGGAAAATCTGAGAGTAATCATAGATAGTCTACATAATCGTTACCCGGGAAGCTACTTCGTACTGCATCGTCCATTGTGGTATAGTCCCAATACGCATAATGCTGCAACTTATCTCAAAGAAGGCCTCAACCGTTTACAAACCTATACTCCGGTCCTCGATGCCCTGGCAAAAGAAAAAGCATATATACTGACAGGAGACCGCGATGGTTACAACCTTTTTAAAAGAAAGGCAACGAAGTATTTTGTTGCCGAGAATGGCAACTCCGGTACGTTCTATCTCCATCCAAATGCTGTAGGAGCTAAAATATTAGGAGAATTATGGGCTAAAAATATTAGTAGACATTTGAAGAAGGAGTTACCAAAGAAGATTAAACTCTAAATCAAACAGGAAAATTTATTATTCATACAAAAAATTAATACGAATATTAATATGAAAAAATTCGTTTTATTCAGTTTATTACTGTTTTTTCCCGCATCTTTTTGTCTGGCACAAAATTATTACGAAAACACTCGTAATCAATGGCTTCAAAAAGCAGAACAATATAAACCAAAACTTATAATCACAGAAAAAAGGCCTTTGAAAGTAGTTAATATCATTCCCGACAATCATTCGTTTCAGAAATGGAAAGTATTGAATGTTAATCCGATCGACTCCTTATACAACACACCTTTCAGAGAAAAGAAAGAAGTTATTATTGATTTCGGAGAACACATGACCGGAAACTTCAGCTTCTCCGTCAGGTCCACAGGACTGGCTGCCGACGGGCCTCTGAAATTTAAATTAACATTCGGAGAGGTTCCGGCAGAAGTATCCGTCCCTTTCGATCCTTATCCCGGAATATTGAGCAGGGGATGGCTTCAGGATGAAATCGTTTCGGTAATGTACGTTCCTGAAACGGTAAATATTTCACGCCGGCTTTCTTTCCGGTATGTAAAAATAGAATTATTAGGCAGTTCTCCTTACTATGATTTCAATATTTACGATATAAAATGTCTTGCCCGGACTTCAGCAAAGAACAAACCGGAAAGCCTACCTCTCTCTGTAGATCCAATGATAAGAAAAATAGATGAAGTTAGTTTAAATACACTAAAAGAATGTATGCAAACGGTTTATGAAGATGGTCCCAAAAGAGATCAACGCCTTTGGATCGGCGATTTATATCTGGAGGCGTTGGGAAATAACTATTCGTTCAAACAACATGATTTGACCAAACGGTGTCTATATCTATTAGCCGGATTAAGTGATATGAATGGATACCTATTAGCTACAATAATCGAAAATCCTGTACCACGGGCACAGGACAAACAGTTTCTTTACGAATATGCCTTACTCTATAATGCAAGCTTAAAAGACTATCTGGAAGCAACAAATGATAAAGAAACAGCCGAGGATTTATGGCCAGTGGCCAAAAGACAATTAGATATTGTCCGCACATATGTCAAATCAGATGGTTTAATGGACTTTGAAAAGCTAAATGAAGAGTGGTGGGTATTCTTCGACTGGAAAGAAGATTTATACAAGGAAGTGGCAACACAAGGCATAGCTGTATTTGCACTCAGAGAGTCTTACAAACTGGCACAATTACTCGGCAAGGAAAAAGAAGTAGCAGATATTCCGGCTTTAGCCGATAAAATGACAAAAGCTGCACGTAAAAACCTGTACGACAAAAAGGCAGGAGTGTTTGTGGGTCTTGGAGACAAACAGATTTCTTATGCCTCACAGATATGGATGATATTAAGCGGAATTGCCACAAAAGCAGAAGGTAAAAAAGCACTTGCAGCCCTGAATACCATACCTGGAGTTTGTTATCCGGGAACTCCTTATATGTATCATTTTTACATTCAATCACTAATCAATTGCGGCATGAACAATGAAGCAAAAGACGCTTTGATCAAATACTGGGGAGGAATGATAAACAAAGGTGCAGACACATTTTGGGAAGCATACGATCCGGATAATGATTTTATTTCACCTTACGATTTTTACCCTCTTAATAGCTATTGCCATGCATGGAGTTGTACTCCGGTTTATTTTATAAGAAAGTACCCGGAAATATTTCAGAAATAAGATACCGCTTTAATGAATTATTGATAATAGGCTATAAAGTACCACTTTGTGAGTAATTCTAAAGCTTTATCATTTTCCAGGAAAAAGCCATCCTCAAATATGGGAATGGCTTTTTTACTGAATTACTGAAAAAACAATCAAAAATATTCTTTTTAGCTTTCTCGTATAAACTTCCATTCATTAGGAATATTCAGTAAATAACCCTCTTTTGATAAATAGAATCTTCGTATACTCCTCTACTAAAATCAACTATTTATAAAGAATATATATCTAATAAAGATTCCATTTCCGACTTCATTTTCTATTTTCATAACATTTGATAATTGTTTCCGTTTATCATATTGATACCAATTGTTGTATTTTATAAATATTCAGTTTATTCCTCGGTGAGAAACGCCTCGTTTCTCGTAGAGTTTCGACCCAATCTCCGTAGAGAAACGAAGCGATTCTCGTAGAGGAAAAAACGACTCGTATGACATCCTGATTTACAGCAAATTAAAAATCCGCAAAAATGTTATATATTTTCAATACCCAAACAATCTGTTTATCTGTTTATTTAGTATTTATATGTATCCGAAATCACAACACACCTCAGGTCTTTTTGTATATACTCCCTGTCATAAAGTTATTGTTTGTGAATCAAACAGTAGCTCAAATGCAATAATTCAATATAATTTTCGCCCGAACGTGCACACATGAAAAACAGTGTTTTCAAATAATGGTAAGGTTTACAGTAGTATTTATTAAGAATATTATGTATAAACTACAGATACTATTCATACCAAAGATCCATACGCCCTAAGCTGGAAGCCCTAATGTATATAATAACTCCCATAAGAAGTATAATCGCGATAACTCCACTTACAGCTAAAACGATTTTTCTTAGATCTACTTCCTTTAAATTCATATTTCTCTCCGCAACCTTTGTTCCAGTGATACGATCACCTATGCGTAGTCCCGAAGAAGTAAACAGTACCAAAAAGGCTTCTAACAAATGTAGTGCATAAAAGTAATTACGTAAAACACATTTAACAGGGCTGGCTACTTTCATTGTTTTACTATCAAATACCTGAATATTAGCAATTCTTCTACCTATACTAAGACCATTATAGCAGTCCTTACATAATATTAAAACATATACTATAGATGATACAATGTAAGAAGTAATCCGAACATTACACTTTTTTAAAAATAAAATGACGATAAAACAAATTACAGACGTAATGAACAGATCAATTACGAAAGCTATGACTCTCTTTAATTTCATTTTTTAATATATCTTTTCTAAAAATCGTTATTACACCCTTTGTACATAAATGTCCCATTCATTATACAAAGGATATAATACTTAACTATTAATAATTATACAGAAGATCCAAAAGCCCTTTTTCACTGTCTTTCGTATACATAACTATAAAGACACATAAAAGTACAAATACCGTAAAGACCAAGGCTATTGCTTGAGCTATTTTTATATAATTGACTTCTTTCAAATCAGCATTCCACTCAGCTACTTTAGTCTGAGTAGCATAATCTCCCATCCTCAATCCCAAGGAATTACATAACATAACGAGTCCTTCTATTGGATATATTAAATAGAAACAATTACGTAGAATACACTTTAAAGGGCTTGCAACTTTCATTGTCTTACTATCAAACACTTGAATACCAACAATCTTTCGGCCTATACTTTGACCATTATAACAATCCTTACACACCATCAGAACATATAATAGAACCATCATAATATAGGGAATAATCCATATATGACATATTCTTAAAATAGTGATAGTAATATAAACAATAGCAGATGATGCAAATACATCAATAATAAAAGCAATAATTCTTTTTAATTTCATAATCTTAAATCTCACAAATTGGATAAGCATTCAATTTTTTATACAGAACTCACATTGTTCAAAAGTTTTAGTCAAACTAAAACACAAACTTACCTGATTAATCATAAATCATCTCTTTTCTAAACATTGATTTTATCTTTCCGACTTTATCAAACACAAATAAATATATATAACTTGTATTAAATGCTGCTATACGCATGTATTCATTTTCATTATTTTTATTTAGGTTACTTCTATATTCAAACAGTTCTGCGCATAAAATTGAATCATTTATTATCGGAGAAAAAAACAATATATTCTTTGAACATTTTACACTTTTATCGTTTAAAAATGTCAATTTAGAACAGAAATCAACATTTTGATATATTTTATATAACAACCGGATCATTACAGAGCGCTTATCTTCACCTTTTTGTTTTAGTTCCTCATAAAACACAGAAATATTTAAGTCAATAAGTGAATTCGAAATTATCAAGCTTTTCCCCTTATTTATAGAATCATTAATAATAGCATTATATCCCGCTAAATATTTAATAGAATCGGTACTATAATTTTTCTGTACAAACATATTATTTTGTAGAAAAAACAATATTATTATAATCAAAATATTTTTCATGGCAACCTGTTTCTATTTGAATTTTAAAAATTTATTAATAGGTAAAGGTACAAATCCAAAACTTAATTGGTTTTGCGCCGAAATATCGAATGGAATATAGTTATAACTCCCTACGGAAGTTGCTCCATAATCTAACCTTTGTCCATAATTTCCTCCTTGTGCATTTAGTTCAGAACGAATAATATTCATTTGTGTCACCACAGGTGGTATATCGTACTCGACCATAACAAACACATACAAAAATATCAAACATTTTACGTATAATATTAAACTAATTTTCCCTCTTTTACACCTCTTTCTAAATCACCGAGAGTTATTTTTTCCTTAACCTTTTTCTTCCGTTTTAGAATCAAATCTAATATTTCTAACAATATCCAGTCTCCTTCAGCATAGAAATATTTTTCAGAATTAAACTTAGCAATATTTACATTGAATTTTTTACTATACAAACAGATAAATTCGTAAGCATCATCTCCTTTGAGCTTTAAATCTTTTACAAGATCTGTTTCGCGAGTGTATTCACCATCCCATCGTTCTTCTTTGACAAACTGAATAATTTGTCTCCAAATATCATCTTCATTCATTGTTTTCATTCAAACCATTTATAATCATTATTTCCAAACCAAGTACTTGGTCCAAATCTCTCTCCTAAACTAAATGATGTAGTCGCAATAGTTATCCCCCATCCCAAATAAGGAACAAATCGACCAATAGCTCTACCAATAGTATTAGTACCTACTTTTTTTGCAATTTTTGTTCCAAATTTCTTTCCAAAGACATTCGTAAAACGCTGGGGTAAAGCTTTTGAAAAAGTATAAGACGCTATTGAAGAACCAGGTCTTGACCCTAATGCTCCAATAGGTTTCAGTGCTCGAATAGGCTGCCCCAAAAGAATCAAGGAAGGGCCCACTATATGTTTCCAATCACCATTTAAACCTGCTGTTTGTTGATAATAATCATAATCATTTAAGATAAAAGAGCCATATTTGTCTATTTCATTAAGCATTGCCATCTTTTGATATTCGGGAAAGTCCCATTCTTCCTGTTCGTTTTTGACCACACTCACTTCTGATAATAATACACTCCCATCACTTAATCGGCCTCCTGTTCCCTTATACTCCTCATTAATAAAAGTATACAACTGGCTTTTAGAAACACTTTCTTGTATATCATTTTCTATTCTTATCATATTAAGAAATCGTTCTATGTCATTTATGTCTTCTGTATACCATCCTGAAGAATCATGAACCCACAGTCCATTTGGATCGATATATTTTATTGGATTATTCGCACAATACGCATAAGGTGAAATCGAATAATACTTCTCACAAAGCGGATCAACACTGATAAAACTTAACCTGTAATTCGGATCATAAAACCGTCTTCCATAGTCATACCACCCCAAGCCATGCATGGTTTCCTCCTTTTTCCCCGTGTATGTATACGGCTCTTTGAAAGGGTTAACCCATTTTGTCCAACCCGTCATGGCTTTCCAAAAAGGATAATAACTGACAGCTTTCTGACTTCCTTCAGAAGGCCTGTCATCCAAGTACTCCTCACTTATATTTATCCTGGCACTTCCCTGGTGGTCCTTCATAAGATAATAATACTTATAAAAAGCAACCAAACGTCCTCTTATTGTTTGGTAAGTGGCCTGTATATACCCGTCCGGAAGTAAAATCCGATCCAGCCTCCCTTTCACATAAAGGCTGTTGTCACAATAGACAACACTGTCCGAATAAACAACATCATTATCCATATTTGAATCCAATGTATCGATCGGTGATAAAATATCATTAGTACCCGTTGCGTAAAGAGATTTCAATTTCGTACCGTCAGTGGCATATGTATAGGAAATCACCTTTCCGGCATCCTGCCTGCCATAACAAATCCGTTGGGGCAAATTTAAATAATTATAATCTATATTCTGCAGATTACGGTTATTATCTTTAACCAGGTTCCCATTCAGATCATAAGAACACTCCTCCGTCTCATGGACCTCATCCTCAAATGTACTCACATATTGATCATTATCAGCGGCTTCCACGGACATCAACCGGTTACCGTCATACCGGTATGTCAGGTCATCCAAGGAACGTACTAAATATTCGCCGGTGTATCCCAAACGCTGAAGACGGGTTATATTACCATGTTTGTCATATTCATAGCTTACGTCATATATCGGCCTACCATCATACTCTTGATAATCAACGATCTGACTTGCTATATCGTCATTTGCGGTATGCTTCGCACTCACAAGCCTGTCTAATTTATCATAAGTATATGCATAGGTATGGCGAAAATCAACGTAATCGCAATACCAGTCGGTACGTTCTATGTTTCCTCCGTTAGTAAAAGTATAAGTCTGGCTGTATAAATCATCAGTCTGTATACCCGTCAGCTGATTCCGCATATTATAGGCATATGTAGTTTTACATTTCTCAGTATACGATTTTTCTATCACCCTGCCATATTCATCATAGGAATTACGATATAATAAACGTTCCTGCCCGGATTTAAACTTATGTCTGCAATCGGTCAGACGTTTGGCCGCGTCATAACCATACGTATACACCTCCTCATAACAAAACAATGCATCAGCCGGATTACTATGATTATGCGCCTGACGTAACACATTACCGACATAATCATACTGATAATAATAACAATCATATCCGCCCATGTAATTATTCGTACGACTTTAAACAAGACGCCTCTTATTGTCATAATACAATGCGCTTATAAACAACTTGTCATCATCATCAATAACTTTCTTTAAGTGTCCTGTTTGCAGACCGTTGGAAGACAAATGCGCCGCTTCCCCATTGACATACTTCACGCCATAACCTTCTTTCGGTTTATAAGACAGGGAATCGATGCGATCTTCAAACAGGTTCAGAAAGCTGTAATCATCATAATAATAAACTTCATGTATATTTTCCGGCTTTATATTCAAACCCGTGCTGTTTGAATATCCATAACAACGGGTATTACCGGTATAGCTCTCACAGGTACCGTGATAGCGGGTAGAACCCCAAACAAAACCCGAGGAGGAGATCACTCCCCTCATGACAATTCGGTCATATTTATCATATCGGTAAAACTCCATCAACCTTTTTTTCCGTAATTCCCCGTTATCTGTAAAGATCAAATTCCCACGGACATCATAAGCCATATTAATCCCCGCGCATCCCGGAAACTTTTTATAATTACACCTATTCCTTGAATCATACTTATAAACATAAACATATGTACAATTCTATCTTTTACACACTTTAAGAGCTAAAGCATCTCCTAATTATCCATGTTATCAACGACTGAGCAACCAACAGTTCATTGACATTACTATTTCAGGTAAAAATAGAAGATAGAAAACTGCCAATCTTGAGTATTGACTTTCATAAGGATAAGCGTTCAGCCTTTTACAGTTAAAAATATATGCTTAAAAACTTTTTCAATTGGAGCGTGGTCATATAAACCAAAAGAGTGTTTATTATTTCGTTATAAAGGGAATTAGAATATTACAAACAGTTGTTACAAAGAAAGAATAACCTTGATAATGAATATAGTAAAAAAATCGTTTTGTACAAAAGTACGCTTGTTTTGAATAATAATGAACCATAGATAGTTTATATATTTCTATTTTTGCAATCATAACGAGTTTTAATTAACATATAAAACATCTCACAATCACTAAATGATATCATAGCTTCTTGTCAACGAATATAAAAACAAAACAAGAAGATTCATCTACTTTCAAACGGTGGATATTTGATGAAAATAAAGAGAATAATGTGGTGCAATCTTCAATTTATGAAACCAGCACTAATAATGATTACTAAGAATATAAAAAGTCGACACAACGATGAATTTAAAATTATTATGAAAAAACACTATTCTATTTTGAGCCTATTATTACTCTTCAGTTTACCAGGATATTCGCAAATTATAGATTTGTCGGGAACATGGCGCTTTGCCGTCGATCGAGAGGAAAAAGGTGAGACTGATCAATGGTATTTAAAAACACTGAATGATCAAGTGGAATTACCCGGTTCAATGCAAACTAACAAAAAAGGAGATCCTGTCGGTTTGAAAACTCCATGGGTAGGTAGTATTAATGACGATTCCTTTTTTAAAAAAGAACGCTATGCCCGTTATCGTACATCTGATAATTTCAAAGTTCCTTTCTGGTTACAACCCGACACATATTACACCGGGGTAGCATGGTACCAACGAGATATCACAATCCCTAAAACATGGAAAAGAAGAAGTATTCATCTTTTTTTCGAACGTTGTCATTGGGAAAGCCGTGTATGGATTGATGGAAAAGAAGCAGGTGTGCGGAATGTATTGAGTACTCCGCATGAATATGACTTGACAGAATTACTACCCCCCGGCAAACATACCATCTCTGTCCGTATAGATAATGCCGTGAGAAACATAGACCCGGGTGAAAACTCCCATTCCATTTCCGATCACACACAAGGAAATTGGAACGGAATTGTAGGTAATATGTATCTGAAAGCCAAAGGACTCTCTTATTATAAACAATTGGAGATATATCCGAATCCGGAGGAAGGCAAACTGATTATAAAAGCAAATGTCTTTAATAGTACTGGCAAATGTAAAAAAGCTGATTTCGAGTTTTATCTAGAAGGAAAAAAGACGGTGGAAAAACGGCCTATACAACCAGGAGAAAATAATCTGGAATTGTCACTACCGTTACCGAATAATATAAAAAGTTGGGATGAGTTCTCCCCGAATTTGTATGAACTAAGTAGTGTATTGCGCATAGGAAAAGAAGAACAGGACAGTAGAACCATCACTTTTGGTTGCCGTACATGGAGCATAAAAAATGGTGATTTACAGTTGAACGGGCATCCAGTTTTTATGCGGGGAACCTTACATTGTGCCGCCTTTCCACTAACCGGTTATCCCGCTACCGATAAAGAGGAATGGATGCGTGAATTACGTATATGTAAACAATATGGCATCAATCACATCCGTTTTCATTCATGGTGTCCCCCTGAAGCTGCTTTTCAGGCAGCTGATGAATTAGGACTCTACCTCATGATCGAATGTTCCTCATGGGCCAACCAATCATCGGTAATAGGTGATGGTGACCCTATCGATGAGTTCATCAAAGAGGAGGCGGAATGTATTGTGAGGAATTATGGTAACCATCCATCTTTTTGTATGATGGCTTATGGAAATGAACCTGCCGGAAAAAAAATGAATGATTATCTGACCGAATTTGTCACCTATTGGAAAACTCGTGACAATCGTCGTCTTTATACATCAGCTGCAGGATGGCCCAATTTACCGGTCAATGACTTTCTAAGTGATGCGAATCCGCGCATACAACGCTGGGGCGAAGGTATACGTAGTATTATCAATGCCCAAGAGCCCTCTACTACTTACGATTGGCAAGATTACACCAATAAGTTCACTCAGCCCATCATCAGCCATGAAATAGGACAATGGTGCGCATATCCCAATTTTAAAGAGATGAGAAAGTATACGGGTATCTACAAACCCAAAAATTACGAAATATTTAAAGAAAACCTTGCTGAAAACAGTTTATCAGAATTGGCTGACAGTTTTCTACTAGCTTCCGGTAAGTTACAAACATTGTGTTATAAAGCCGATATTGAGGCTGCGCTACGTACACCGAAATTCGGTGGTTTCCAACTATTGGGTCTAAACGACTTTCCTGGACAAGGAACGGCACTCGTAGGGGTACTTGATGTGTTTTGGGAAGAAAAGGGATATATTGATTCTGAAGGGTATAGCCGTTTCTGTAATAGCCTTGTTCCCTTGGCACGTATTCCCAAGCTGATTTTTGAGAATGACGAAACATTCACGGCACAAGTGGAAGTTGCCAATTATTACCAGAAATTGAAACGCCCAAACATATCCTGGAGCATTAAAGACAGTGACGGTCGTAATATGGCTCAAGGACGATTCTACGTTGAAAAATTAGAAATCGGTAATTGCCTGCCATTAAGTAACATTTCATTCAACTTAAACTCCATTAAAGAAGCCAGCCGGCTGAATCTGGAAGTAACCATCAATGAATATACCAACGATTGGGATTTCTGGGTATATCCGGCACAAAAGCAAATATGGGATAAAACACTCCTGCTCATTGATTCATTGGATCTTAAAACCATTGAATACCTTAAAGCCGGAGGTAAGGCACTGTTGTCGTTGAAACAAGGTTCATTGAACAAAAATTTCGGTGGTGATGTATCAGTCGGGTTCTCCAGTATATTCTGGAACACAGCTTGGACTAAAGGACAAGCTCCTCATACGTTAGGTATTTTATGTAACCCCCACCATCCGGCCCTGGCCGATTTTCCAACCGATTATTATAGTAATTATCAATGGTGGGATGCAATGAGCCATTCAGGAGCCATTCATATAGAAAAACTGTCAAAAGAAATATCTCCTATTATACGTGTTATCGACGACTGGACAACTAATCGTTCATTAGCATTACTATTTGAAGTGAAAGTAGGAGCCGGCAAATTGTTAATTTCGGGTATTGACTTTCACAAAGATATGAATAAACGCCCGGTAGCCCGTCAACTTTTATACAGCTTAAAAAAATATATGCTAAGTAGTTCTTTCAATCCGAACACAACCATACAAGCCGAAACCATCAATTTGTTGACAGGTGATCCATCCAAACCAATTGAGAAATAATAATTTTCAAATACAAACTAATAATGATTTATGTATGAAAAAAGTTAATCGTATGCTCTTTGCAAGCATTTTGGCACTGATTTGCACTTCGTGTAACAATGGAAAAGAAGTGGCCAACTATCAAGTAATTCCTTTACCACAAGAAGTTAATTTGGTATCGAACGAAAAGCCGTTCATTTTGAATACAGGGACTCTTATTACCTATCCCCAAAATAATCTTCTGTTGAAAAAGAACGCCGAATTCCTTTCCGAATACCTTCAGGAGGCCCTAGGATATACTCTTGAAGTAAAAACTGTTACTTCTGGTACAAAAGTGAATAATGCTATAGCACTTGGGCTTAATCCTAATATTGAAAACAAAGAAGGATATATACTGAATATTACCTCAGATGGTGTTAAAATTGACGGAAAAACAGAGCAAGGAGTATTCTATGGCATCCAGACTTTAAGAAAGTCTATTCCTGCTAAAACCAGAGTAACAACGGTTCTGTTACCGTCAGGTTGTATTAAAGACGAACCGCGATTCTCCTACCGAGGTATGCATCTGGATGTTTGTCGTCATTTCTTTCCTATAGAGTTTGTCAAGAAGTATATTGACTTACTGGCTTTACATAATATGAATACTTTTCACTGGCATCTGACTGATGATCAGGGCTGGCGCATTGAAATCAAAAAATATCCCAAACTAACAGAAATAGGTTCCATACGTAAGCGTACTGTGATAGGTAAAAACACAAATCAGTATGATGATACACCTTATGGAGGTTTCTATACGCAGGAACAGGCGCGGGAAATCGTAAGATATGCACAGGAACGGTATATTACAGTGATTCCAGAAGTAGACTTACCCGGTCATATGCTTGCCGCATTGGCATCTTATCCGGAATTTGGTTGTACGGGGGGACCTTATGACGTGTGTCAGCGATGGGGTATCTTTCCAGATGTACTATGTATAGGAAATGAACAGGCCATGCTATTTCTTGAAGATGTAATGACAGAAATTATAGATATATTCCCTTCTTCATATATTCATATCGGCGGAGATGAGGCGCGGCGTGTACATTGGAAAAACTGTTCTAAATGCCAAGCGCGTATTAAGACAGAAAGATTGAGAGCTGACGAAGAACATAGTGCTGAAGACCGCTTACAAAGTTATTGTATGGCCCGTATCGAGAAATTCATCAATGAACGAGGACGGCGAATTATCGGCTGGGATGAAATATTAGATGGAGATGTAGCTCCCAATGCCACGGTTATGTCATGGCGTGGAACATCAGGTGGCATCAAGGCAGCACAGATGGGGCACGATGTCATCATGACACCCAATACGCACTGTTATCTGGATTATTACCAGACTGTTGATATAAATGAAGAGCCACTTGCTATTGGAGGATATGTTCCTGTGAAAAAAGTATATAGCCTCGAACCGACAGCTTCACTTACGGAAGAACAAGCGAAACATGTCTTGGGGGTACAAGCCAATTTGTGGACAGAGTATATTGCTACTACAGATCACGTAGAGTATATGGTGCTTCCTCGTATGGCAGCATTGTCCGAAGTACAGTGGTTGTATCCCACCAAAAAAGACTACAAAGATTTTACAAAACGTTTGATACCACTTATACAGCTCTATAAAAGAGACAGTTTAAATTATGCCAAACATATATTTAACGTACAAGGAGATTTTACGTTGAATGCAGAAAAAAAGACAATCACGGCTACTCTAAATACAATTGATGAAGTACCGATTTATTATACCTTAGACGGTACGGAACCGACAATAAACTCTCAGAAATACATAGAGCCAATCATCGTCAACCATACTACGGAGATTCGTGCCGTTACTTTCAGGTCAGAAGGTAAAAGCCGGATTATGAGTCAAAAACTAGCACTTGGAAAATCAACAGGCTGTCCTATTGAATTAGAGATGATAAAACCAACGAAGAGATTCTTTTATGGAGGTGCACCAACTTTGGTGGATGGAATGAAAGGAGGTGAAAGTTGTACGTCGGGTGAATGGATCGGTTTTATTGATGGAGATGTAACAGCAATAATAGATCTTGGCAAAATGGAGGATGTAAGTCGTGTTATAACAAGCGCTTATATAGATGTGGATTCTTGGATTATGGGAAGTCTTGGATTGGTTGTTTCCGTTTCTGATGACAAGGTGGCATTTCGCGAAGTGGCAAATAAGAACTATCCATCCGAAACAAATTTAAAGAAAAAAGGTATTGAGGAATACGAAGTAGAATTTGAACCGGTAAAAGCACGATATGTAAAAATAGTTATCAAACGTACTCCCGTTCTTCCTAAAGGGCATGTTGCAGCCGGAAGGAAACCGTATATGCTTATTGATGAAATTGAAGTGAACTGATTTAACAAAAACAAACGTAACTATATACTTTATTGTACCATGCGTTGTATAGCTTGTTCGAAAGTATATAGTTGCGATTTAAAGAGGCATAAAAAGTATGTTATATGGTAACTGTTTAGATATTTATTCCATTATATTTCCTCTAATTAAAAACGTTCTTCTAAGTTTAGATGAAAAAATAAAAAAGCAGTTTATATATGACAGATAGATTAAAATTATTATAAATAATTAGAGAGTTAAAAAGACTAAAGAACAAGCATTAATAAAACAATTTATATCATTAAAGATGAGAAAGGCATTTATATTTATTGGGTTGAGTATATATTTTCTCTCGTGGAGCAATGAAGTTGCTTCGCAAGAACGTATAAGCTTGAATAGAGACTGGCGATATCAGGAGAATGATCCGGACGGAACTGACAGCACCTTGCACTATTCACGTCTGAAACCCTATCTATTACCTTGTGCCAATGATTTTATCAAATCGGGACAGAAACATGTCCGTCCGGCAGGAAATCCGGGAAATGAAGTGGCTTATGTGGAACCGGATTTTGATGATAGTAGTTGGAGGCAACTGAATCTTCCGCATGACTGGGCTATTGAAGGGCCTTTCAATATAAACTATGTAGGAGCTACCGGAAAATTACCTTATTGGGGAATACGTTGGTACCGTAAATCCTTTGAATTAAACTCCAAAGATGCCGGAAAACAAATTTATCTGGATATAGATGGAGCAATGTCTTTCTCTTCTGTCTGGTGTAATGGGCAGTTTGTTGGTGGGTGGCCGTATGGTTACGCTTCTTACCGCCTTGATCTGACTCCTTACGTGAAAGCCGGAAAGAAGAATACGCTGGCTATCCGTCTGGATAATCCGGATGATGCTTCCCGCTGGTATCCGGGATCGGGAATTTACCGGAATGTATGGTTGGTGAAAACGTCTCCTGTACATGTAGCACAATGGGGAACCTTTATACGTAACAAAAAAATATCCCTCGATAAAGCGGTTATGGATATGACTCTTCGATTGGAAAATAATACAAGTAAGAGTGTACTGGCAAGCGTAAAGACCGATATTTATGAACAGGACGGAGCAGGAAATCCCAAAGGTACCAAGGTGGTTTCCTGTCCTACTTTAAAAGTGAAGATGGAGCAACAATCGACCACCGAGTTACAATCCGGTTTTGCTGTATCCAATCCTAAATTGTGGGAAATTGAATCTCCCGCTTGTTATGTGGCAGTGACCCGTATTGAAGTAGACGGTCGGGAGGTAGAGCGTTACCAGACTCCTTTCGGTATACGTGAAATTGAGTTTACTCACGATCAGGGATTTATGTTGAATGGTCGTAAAGTGCCTATAAAAGGAGTTTGTATGCATCATGATCTCGGAGCATTGGGGGCAGCTTTCAATGAAGTGGCAGCCGAACGTCAGTTACGTATTATGAAAGAGATGGGAGCCAATGCAATTCGCACTTCACACAATCCGCCTGCACCTGAGTTGGTGGCACTTTGTGACCGCATGGGACTGATGATGCAATTGGAACTTGTGGATAGTTGGCATAAAGGGAAAACAAAAAACGATTACAGTATCCTGTTTGATGACTGGAATGAAGCGGATATGCGCTCTTTGGTTCGTCATTACCGGAATCATCCGTCGGTGATCATGTGGAGTATCGGTAATGAGGTGCATGATCAGGTAACCGATCTGGGTATAGAGATAGCCCGCAATCTTACTGCCTACAGCCATGATGAAGATTCCACGCGCCCTACTTCATTGGGATGTAATAAAAGAGATGCAATTTATCGTGATATTGTCAACCAAGTTGATGTTTTCGGATTGAATTATTTTCATAAGACATATCCTTTGTTTAAAGAGCAGAATCCTACACGCCGCTATCACGCCAGCGAGACTTCTTCGGCTACCAGTTCCCGAGGAGAGTATTTCTTTCCGGTGACGAAAGATATCGATGACAGTCGTTCCGATTTTCAACTTTCTTCTTATGATATGACTACCATCAGATGGGGATGTCTACCGGAAGAACAGTTCAAAATGAATGAGGCATATCCGTTTATGAGTGGAGAATTTGTGTGGACAGGATTTGATTATTTGGGGGAACCTACCCCTTATAGCGAAGATCGGACCAATCTATTGAATTTCTCTGATCCTGCAGAATTGGAAGCGGCCAGAAAAGAGTTGGAAGAGTTGGGTAAAATAAAAACTCCGTCCCGTAGTTCTTATTTCGGAATTGTTGATTTATGCGGATTCCCTAAAGACCGTTACTATAATTATCAGAGTTATTGGCGTAAAGAACTCCCGTTAGTTCACATCCTTCCGCATTGGAACTGGCCGGAGCGGGTGGGAGAGGTTACACCGGTTCATATTTATACTTCGGGTGACGAAGTGGAACTTTTTTTAAACGGAAAGTCACAAGGGAGGCGCAAGAAGGAACATTCTTATGACCGTCTTACCTGGGATGACATTCGGTATGAACCGGGAGAACTGAAAGCGATAGCTTATAAAGAGGGAAAACAGTGGGCGGAACAACAGGTAAAGACAACAGGTCAACCTGCTGGATTATCTGTAAGTCCGGAGAAAAAGATTCTTTTGAACAATGGAACAGATCTGTCTTTTGTGCGTGTTGATATTGTAGATAAAGAAGGGTTGACCGTTCCCCGTACAAAGAACCTGTTAAAGTTCTCGGTTAGTGGTCCGGTTGAGATTGTAGCTACTGATAATGGCGATGCTACCAGTCTAGTCTCTTTCCAGTCTCATGAACGTAAAGCATACAATGGGCTGTGCCTGGTTATTCTTCGTTCTGTATCCGGTAAGACCGGCGAGGCTGTTCTGACTGTGGAATCTGAAGGCCTTCCGGCAAAAAAGATTAATCTACAAGTAGTAGATAAACCAAATAAAAGCATCCAATAAAAATTCCGCTTTCGTATAAGAGGTTGTCCGCTATGGACAACCCCTTTCTTTTTTCTATTTCTCCCCTTCACGAACAGTCCTTCAGACAGAAAATGAAATAAACAATACTTAAAAAAACAAGAATAAGATAAAATATCCATACTTGCAAATTAATGTTTTTATCATAATTAAAAGTTTTTCAAATTACACTAACATATCTTTTAGCTTACATTTCATTTCACAAAAATATACCGATAGGATTGAAATAAACAGATTTAATACAAAGAGGCTATTTCATTTCCATTTTGAAATAACCTCCTGAAGATATTCAAATTTATTAAAATAAAAACATTTACTTATTTGAAAACTTGTTTCATCGGTCGCCCTATCCATACTTGCGGTTGTTTTAATTTAAAAATATAGGCAATAGTAGAAGCCACATCAAACTGCATCATACTTTCTGTAAAATTATATCCTTTCTTGATACCTTTACCGGAAATAATGAAAGGAGTTTGCATTTCCTGCATTGTTTTGCCTCCATGCCCTTTATTAATACCACCATGATCCGCTGTTATTATAAAAATCGTATCATCCCACATTCCCGCTTCTTTTACAGCATTTACTATTTCTGCAATATACCCGTCTAACTCTTCCAACTTCTGATAATAGGTTTCAGTATCATGTCCGCTTTGATGACCGACATGATCGGGTTCATCAAAGAAAATGCCAACAAATGCCGGCCTCTTTTCTTTAATATAAATGCAAGACTGAGCTGCTACCGCTTTGTCAGCTTTCCCAGAAGGATCATCTTCAGCCTTTACATTCATCTCTTTACTCATAGCTTTCATCTCTGCCAGATATTCCAGTCCATTCCACTGACAAAAAAAACCAACCTCCGCTGCCGGATTCGCATCTCTGAATAATCCCCAAATACTTGGAAAAATACCATAGTGACTGAGTTCCCGCGAGGGAAGCTCCGGAGTCTTTGATCCCCATTCAGTGTACCCATGTAACTCCGGTCCTGCACCCATAAACATAGAAGCCCAGTTTACAGCGCTCGAAGAAGGTAATACCGACCGTTTCTCCAATGTATATGACCCGTCATTCATTAATTGTTTTACAGTAGGCATATTTGCTTTTTCCACACTATAAGCTCCCCATCCATCTAATCCGATAAATACAACATGTTTAGCTTTCCATTTAGCTCCAAATGAAGGAGTACATAAAAACAATAAAGTGAAGCAAATAATTAATTTAAGAATTCTGTTATTCATGATTATTAAAATTTAAATTAAGTATTGTTATATTCACAAAGATAGTCTATCTTCATTGCAGTCTTCTACCTATAATCAAGCTATTTATTACAATATAATACATATTATGGCCCATTGCGATTCTTGAAAATTAAAATCTATTCAAATTCTTCGTTTTACTTTTCTTGTATCCTAACGCTTCCCTTTAGTCCGACCCGGGTATTAACTGAACCACTAAATAAGATTCGAAGATCACATTTATTTTTTGTTGGCAAAAACTCTACTTTCAAATCTTGGTCATTCACTGTAGCTTTAGTACCTATTAATTGACCATTCAGCCAAACTTCTGCTTTCCCTACTACATTTTTTAAGTAAATGATCCCCCCATTTTCCTGTAATTTCTGATATGGAGTAAATTCGGTACGAAATATGATATAATTAGCATTTTCCAACACTATACTTTTACCTGTAGTTATAGCCACTGGCTGCCAACTGTTCATATCATTGTCTACTATCTGACAAGTCACATCAGGTTTTTCAAAAGAACCCGGAGAAACCATCCATTTATCCAATAACATCGGAGAATTCTCTACAGCTACAAATGGAACCAAATCAACTTTATTCACAAGAATTGTAAGATCGGCCGATCTCATTCCAGCACTAGTTGCAGTAAGAGTTACTTTCCCTGAACCTTCTGTAGTCTGTATAATAATTTGTGCCAATCCATTAAACAGGCTGCGCTTGTTTCCTTTTTCCAATTCATGACAATTTGGATCACCATTACCCAAACCGATAATTTTTGCAGGTCCTGATATAGTAAATTCAATCATATTATCAGCTATCGGCACATGACGTCCTTTGGAATCCAAAGCCTCAACAGTAACAGGCATGGCATCTTTACCATCACCAGCCAACATATGACGGTATGGAATCAATCGTAAACGAACCGGTTCGCCTGTCGTTTCCACTTTCATTCGTGAAACAACCTTCCCGTTTTGATAACCGATCGCTTCCAATTTACCCGGTTTATAAGGGACAAACCAAGTATTCATTTCATACGGATCTACTTTTTGCTCAGATATTTCCTTACCATTCAATAACAACTTTACTTTATCGGCATTACTCAAAGCCATTACTTTAATCGGTTTCCCAATAGAGTCGGAAGGCCAGTTCCAGTGTGGAACCAAATGTAAAACAGGCTCATCTTTTATCCATTGCGCCTGATGCAGATAATAAGCCATCTTGGGAAATCCGCATAAATCCATGATGCCGAAAAACGAACTTGTCGAGGGCCAACGGAACGGAGTGGGTTCTCCATGGTAATCAAACCCTGTCCAATAAAAACAACCTGCCATCCAAGGTCGCTCAGCCACAGCTTTCCATGCATTACGATGAATGGCTCCCCAATTTGCACATTGCGTATCATACGAATCCATCAGATTCTTCGATCTGTCTGTTACATATTCGCCCCTTGTCATAAATGCCGAACCATCTTCCGAACTAATCAAAGGTAATTCCGGGTTCTCTTCATGAAAACGGTCATAACTTTTAATCTGATAATTAAATCCGGCAACATCTACCGCCTGAGAAACATTATACTTAGAAAAGAATCCGCCATTCATAGCAGCTGTCACAGGGCGTGTCGAATCCATTTTCTTAACCACATCATACATACGACGAACCATTTCATAACCGTTTTCCGTTCCTTGCATCGGTTCTTCGTTAAATACCGACCAAAGAATAACGCTCGGACAATTACGATCACGACGTACCAACCATTCCAACTGACGAACATATTCAGGTGATGTGTTAAACAATCTGTTTTCGTCCAAAACCATAATTCCTATACTATCACAAGCAGCCATAAACTCTTTTGACATTGGATTATGGGCAGCCCGGTAGGCATTAACTCCCATTTCTTTCAACTTGCGAAGGCGGAATTCCCAAAGAGCATCGGGAACAGCAACGCCAACCCCAGCATGATCTTGGTGATTACAAACACCTTTTATTTTAATATTTTCTCCATTTAACCAAAAACCTGTATTCTTATCAAAACGAATTGTACGAAAACCACATTTAGTCTCAACTTCATCAATTACCATTCCATTCCGTTTAACAGTTGTTTTTACCCTGTAAAGAACAGGACTATCCGGTGACCAAAGTTGTGGGTCGGATACGGTCAATGACAAATTGACAATCTTGTCTCTTAGTGCAGTGACGGAGACCGTACTTGACTGCCTCCCCACTTGTTCACCATCAGGAGATATTAATGTTACTTCCACTTCTCCTTCAGCAGAAAGTTTCCCTGCGTTATATAAGGAAACCTCTACCGGAATTTCCCATTGTTTCCCCATTTTCTTCACAGGATTTGCAAACACACCGTCTGTAATAATATGTAATGGTGAACGTTTGACCAACCATGTATGACGGTAAATACCGGCTCCTTCATACCACCAGCCCTCCTGCGCCTCTGCATCCACTCTCACTGCAATTGTATTGACATTGTCTCCATAAGTGGCATATGGAGTGATATCAATATACATAGAAGTGTAACCACACCAGTTACGATGCAGGACAGTTCCATTTACCCAAATTGTTGCATGAGTCGAAATTCCATCAAATTGTATTTCGAGATGCTTGCCTTTGTCTTCAGGAGCAAGTCTGAATTTACGCCGATACCAACCAAAACCACGGTCACGATACCCTTGAGACAAATTGGCATTCGGATTTACGCTTCCCTCAATCGCCCAATCATGTGGCAAATCAACCATACACCAGGAAGAATCATCGTAATCCGGTGATGCCGCTCCACTTACATATCCGGCTTTGGCATTTCGGTATGTCATATTATGCCCTTTAATTACCGGATAAGGAATATCTCCTTGATAGAAACTCCAACCTTTATCAAGTGATAGAACTTCCCGAGTATTTACTTTCTCCTGCGTATACGCCTGTAAATGCCCCAAAAAAGTTATACACAAAAACAGTAGAAAGCTTTTGAATGTTGTCATCGTATTTTGTTATAAAATTATTCAAATATTGATTCTATTACCTCGCCTGTCCAGGATAAAGGTTGTTTAACTTTAAATAGATGCAGGATAATTGCCGCTGTATTTACGGTATTATTGGCGTCTGTAATTTTGAATCCTTTCTTTATTCCGGGACCAGTAATTCCCCATGGAACAATCATCTCGTCTGTACTGACTCCGCCATGTCCTTTATTGATACCACCATGGTCTGTGAGGAACATGAAATAGGTATCCTTATACATTCCCTCCTCTTTCATTTTATTAATGAACTTACCGATTTCGACATCCGCTTCTTCAATGGATTGTATATATTCCGGAGACATCCATCTGTATTTATGTCCGGCATGATCAGTATGTACAGAATAGAGAAAAACCAAAGTCGGATTTGTCCGGTTCGCTATCAGGAAAGATAATGCTTTATTATAGTTAGGCACATAGGCATCCTGTTCGAGATAGCTTACTTCGTCTAAGTACTGTTTGTTATATGGATAAAACAGATTGATCCAATTATAATAGAATGCCGTTTTCATCGAAGGAATAGCATCCTTCAAGACCTTAAATAATGAAGGATAATATCCTTCATTATCAGTTTCGATAGCTGGCAACGTAAAATTGGTTATCTCCCAGTTGTTGTCCACAACGCCATGTTGTTCAGGTCCACTTCCTGTCAAATGACTGGTCCAATTGGGCAGAGTAACCGAAGGCATAACCACACGTGTATCAAGCGAGAGTGCACCTTCTCCCATTAATGCGTCTAAATTAGGAGTTCTTGCTTTCAAATAGCCATTTACACAAATACCGTCAAGGGAGATTAAAACAACGCGCTTAGCACGGGGTGTATTAACCTGCGTAGATAGTGCTACTAAGGATTTGGGGAGAGAAGCAATACCTAATGTCAATGCTCCGGTCAATCCTTTTTTTAAAAAAGTTCTTCTTGAGTTTTCCATTTTTATGATTTTAATTATAAGACCTGTTAGCACTTTAGATTCTATTTAGAGTTTATTCTAATAAATTTCTCAATTAGCCAATTACAAAAAGTAAATAACCTGTTTCCAGAAAACAGAATCGAAAAGAAATATATACCACTAATAACCGATCTTAGCTAAAAAGCGAAGGGGGGCTCTTGCCCCCCTCTTTTTAATAAACTATAACTAAAAAGTTTTACTTAACCATCAATTTGACAGTCTCCTTAGCAGCTCTCAAAATATAACATCCGGCTTCCTCTACCGTAAACTTGATATTACCATCAGATTCAAGAGTTTTGACAATCCTTCCAGTCAAATCGTACAGATTTATTGTACCTGTTACATTCAGTACGTATACGTCTTTTCCGACTGTGTATACTTTCAAACCGTTATCTAATGTTTCCATTTCCACACCAGTCGCATTCTTGTCGATAAGTCTCAGATACAAGGGCATACCTTGGGCAAGGGTGAAATCGATTCGGGTCGTACCGTCACCCGGCAAGGTCACAGTAGCACCTTCCATCTCGTCTGCCAATTTCCACTCACCGGTTACCACTAAACTTGTAGCTGTTTCCGTCTCGCTCCATCCCCAAACCGGATCACTCTTCGGACGCAAGTTCGGGTTACATACAGAAAGATACAGAATCTTCTCGTCAGCTTTATACTGTTCCATCAGCAACATCTCGGAACCGGCAGCTTTCACATAACCGTAATTCAGATCGGCAGCGGCTTTGAACAGCGTATAAGCCATCACGTTTCTCGGTTTGTAGTTCAGCACATGCATATCGGCATTTTTTGCTTTCACCTCATACAGTTCACCGCTATTTACTTTACTTTCGATAGCAGCCAAGCCGGCATCATCAACAGCCGGAACCACTACAAATTCATACGATCTATCAGCAGTTTTAATTCCATGATTGATATAAGCTTTGGCAGCCGTTACTACAGCAGGATTATCGAGGTTCTCACCAGTTTCTTCCGGAGAACTCTGTTCACCGTGCTTGATAACAAGTTCATCATGTCCTTTCGGAAGGATATAACCGGTTCCTACCGGATTTATGATACGTACGCTTTCCGTAGAGGCCAATGACTTCGGTTCACTACCCGCGGGCATTTCAGCGCCATTAACCAATAACTGCTTCTGCACTGGACTATCCAGTGTCTGGAACAAGTTGGTAGCTGTAATCATATCATTTCCATATTCTCCGTTGGCAGAGATATCACTTCCTAAACTGATCAATAAACCGTCGAATGCATAAACAGACTTTTTGAACTTCAGGTTAGTAGGTACAAACCGCTGACTTCCCCAAGAATCACCCTGATCAAATTCTGCACCGAACATACCACAGTCTTTCCACGGCAAAGCACCGGCGAAATTGGTAGTTAGAGAATACTGGTCAAAACGGGAAGAAAGATCTTTATTAGGCATCATTTCTTTCCAAGAAGTATAATGAACAGTTGTCGCACCCGGAACTACATTCCAGTCCCATCCACCGTTCTTACCGTTAGTCGGTACACCGGACAGCCCTCTTTCGCCATCATACATCACCTCCAAAGTACCATGTGACTGATAACGTCCGTAACGGTTGGTCTTATCATAAATTTCACCGCCCCAGAACTTCGTGGTCGGACAGCGCATGGTAGCTACCCAATTGTCTTGGCGATAAACACCTATCGGACTATAGTTGAACTGATAAAAGCCTTCACCATTAAATGCAGGTACACCTTCATATTTATCGGTCATCGTGAAATAATTGTATTGAGAAGCCAACTCCGTATCGATACCGGTACCCTTTAGTTCACCGCCTATTTCAATAAGTTGATCTAACACACCGTGTGCAGTCGGTACACCTAAACCGCCCAATAAAGGATGGCGCCCTGCCAAACTGTTGGCACACAAATGATCAGAACCTTTCGTTGCCATGAAGTACATGGAAACCACAGCCTTCTTCAAATGCTCGTATGATTCCAAGTCCACTTGATAACAAGTACCCTTCAGCGTATACAAAGCATTTACCCAAGTAGTATAAGCATACATATAACCGTTATAGTGTGTACTGTGGTGGAATCCAGTTCCGTCAGGTTTCAATACATCACGCCCACCAGGTATATAAGAACAGAAATTCTCAAGTAAGGCCTTGGTAGCCTTCGCACCTTTCACTGCCACAGCATCATTCGGAATTTGTACAAAAGAAGTGATAATATTATTAATACAATTGTATACATAGTCTGAACTCTGTCCCGGAACCACCGTCTCATATGGTGCATAAGCCTGATTAGCTTCCAGTATCCAAAGAATAGCCTTGCATATTTCTGTCTTTTGATCCTCGGTATAAGCATTCATGGCATCCAAGAAACCGGCCGGTACATCGCGAACATCTCCGTATCTGCTCCAAGTAAATCCCTGAAAATGACAGAAAATACCCTGATCAATGATCAAATCAATCCACATCGGGAAAGCATCAATCACCCATGCAGGACTACCGGCAATATAAGCAGCAGCCAATGCTTCTACTTTCTTTGACAAGTCAGTCAAGAAAGTCGCATCCACATCCTTGGGAGCTACAATTTGTTTACCTTTTACTGTACCATCAGCATTACGAGTCATTTGCAGATCATCAATTTCTTTCTTGATTTGACGAACTAATCCGGCATTTGCAGTAGGAGTACGTTTGGTCGCATTACGGAGTTTTTCAACCCCTTCCAATTCTTCCGAAGTAGGTTCAACAGTCTCTACTTCTTCACAGTAAGCATATTTGCCCAAAAGAGAAGCGTTGGCCTTATTTAAGAATTGTATATCTTTGGCAAGCATTTCCGGATATTGCCTGTTACCATCTACCGTACTGTTCAAGTTCATATTATCCAGATATACCTTTGCACCAGCAGCATTACCTTCCTTTATACTATAAGTAAAACGAACACGAACTGCCGTCTCATCACCGGTATTTTCATACTCATTGTATCCACGACTGAATTCACGCCATCCCTTAAAATTCTGTAACAAAGTGGCTTTTTTCACACTTTCACCCTTGGCATTCAGAAAATCTACATATATCACATTACCAGTAACTGCCGGAGCATAAATATTAAAGAAAGCCGCATTACGTGAAGTCAATTTCATGCCATCACTTCCGAGCGGGAATTCTATCGTAGCATTGTTTTCATTAACAGTCCATTCCAAACATTGTACACCACTTGTATAATGATCAGTAGAAAGAGCTAATTCACTACCTTTAGCTTCCCATCCTGTAGGAACAGATTGCTCCTCAAAATCATATTTTACAATAACCGGAATATCTTCAACATCACTAACCTTTATCAACTGTACATCGTCAATCAATATCTCAGAATCAGCTTTGTCATTGTAAAAACAAATAGCCATATTGGTACGTTCAGATTCAGTAGCAGCAAACACATTCTTATTAAAGGTCATATCATACTGTGTATCAGAAACCTGTGTCATATCATATTCTACTTGATATGTAGCCCAAGTCTCAGTCACCGAAAATCTTTCATATACACCGCGCCATGCCTTATCCGGATCTGATGGTGCCCCATTGGCCTTCACAAAATAATGATTGATAAATTCTTCATTCGCTTCATCCGTACAACGGGTATAAAGTCTTACCACACCTGCATTTGCACTTTTTGCCTTAAAAGACAATCGATAAATAGCTTTATCCAAAGTACCACCAATACGCTGCGCCACTACAGTAGTATACCATGAAGCCGCATTACCTTCATAAGAAAGTACTTTACCTTGGGTAGCGTCATCCTTGATTGAAACTTTGATATTCTGATTCGTTTCATATTCGTCGCGGCAAGCCGACCATATACCGGTCTCCGTCTTCCAAACCTTATCGGTAGGAGTAACATCTTCGGTAGTAGTCACATCAAAGCCCGGATCTGTCACCAGATTTTCACCTACCGGTTCGTCTGGTTCGTCCGGATCAGACAAATCTTTAATTAATGTCAGTTCCACGTCATCAATCAAAATAGTCGTTTCTACTTTATTTCCTTGGAACATGAGTATAAAGTTCGTCAAATCAGTAGCCGTAACTTCTTCTGTATCGTTCATAGTAAACTGATACATACTTGTGGTCACTTTGGTAAAATCAAAATCCACAAAATATTGTTTCCATTCAGTAGTCAAAGACTGAGTCTGATAGCTACCATAAAATTTACTATCCGGACTTGATGGCTTACCAGTTTCTTTTACAAAGAATCTATTTACTCCTTTATTACTATTATCAGTCAACCGAAAGAAAGTTTTAACCTGACCTCCATCAGCAGATTTTCCCCAAAAGCTCAATCGATAGATACCTTTCTTTGCTTGTGTTTCTATTCGTTGAGCAAAGAAAGTACTATACCATGTATATGGCTTTCCTGTATATGATGCCACTTTTCCACGATCGGCGTCCTCTGCAACAGCAAAAGAAACCGTTGCATCTTTCACTTCATCTTTACCCGTTACCCATTTATTGAGGACATAAGGTTCAGTCTCAAGAGAAAGAGAAAAATCTGCATCATCGAAACCCGACATCTTAATCAGATTCTCATCGGATGGTTCCGGCTCGTCCGGATCAGACAGATCTTTGATAAGTTCCAACGTAAGGTCATCTAGCAAATAAGTCTTCAAAGAGGTTCCTCCCTGCAATTTCAATACAACATTGACCAAATCATCAGCAGTCGATTCTTCTGTATCTGTCCAAGGAATGCTATAAAGTGATTTGGCAACTTGAGTAAAATTGAACTCCACTGAATACTGTTTCCATTCTGGTGTCAAAGCCTGATCATAAAAACCATAATAAGCTTTGGTTGTTTCTTCTGCCGGTGCTTCTTTAGCTACCATATATCGGCCCAGATCCGCATTACCAGCATCAGTAGTATTAAAGAAAATTTTAATTTTGGCACCATCATCAGATTTGGCCCAAAAAGTCAATCGGTAAATACCTTTCTTCATTTTACCTTCAATACGCTGAGCTGCAAATGAAGTGTAATAAGATGTAGGACGTCCATAGAAAGAAAGTACTTGGCCACGTGTCTCATCATTCACCAATTCAATCTTCACATCATTATTATCCTTATCTTTACTTGCATCATGGTACATCAACCATTCATTAAACACCAACGGTTCCTGTTTATAATCTCCTAAAGAAGAAATTTCTGTGAAATCCGATTTTGAAATCAAATTTTCACTGGTAGTATCTACCGACCGCACAGAAGCCCAGACAGCTTGCATCCCCCATAAGGCTGCGGCACATAACACTACACCTAAAAAAGTCTTTTTCATGTTTATTATTTATTAAAGTTATAAAATAGAAATGTGCAAAATTTAGTTTTACGATCTTCCTTTTGCACATTCCTTTCATTAAGTTACCCTGTTCAAACCTTTACCTTATGAATTACCAAGCGCGGTCGTTTTGTTCAAAGCCACATTCTTGTGTTTCACGTGCCGGTAGAACAAAATGATAAAGCTTACGATTATCCGGTGTAATGCGGGCAGCATCCATTGCTTCTTTAACCCGATCATTAGCCGGACGTTCTACACCGAAAGCATCAGTATAACCATGATTCACTTCATATACCTTCTCATTACGTACCAGATAGAACCAACGTTTGAACTCAGCAAAGAATTCATATCCGTATTCATCAAATACTTTTTGCAAGAACTGTTCCGGAGTAAAACCATCATCCTCCGTATAAGCATGATGAGTAGCTTTGTTTTTCGCTGCACGATAACGTACCCTATCCAAACATTTATAAGCCAATTGATTTGGGGTCCCGGTAGATTTACATTGTGCTTCAGCATACATCAGCAATACTTCGGCAAAACGATAAATCGGTGTAATACCAGCACTCTGAGCAGATGCCACACCACCGTAATCACGATATTTATTAATAGCCGGAGCCTTCATGATAGTACGCGTATAAGGTACATTCCGATTATTAATTCTGAAAGTAGTAACAAAATTGAAATCCTTACGTGCATCATCCGGATGATTTTCATAGAATACCGGGTCGGCTGTATAATCAGCCCAGCCGCTTTCTTCCTGAATGAAGTATGACTTTCCATAATTGCTGGCCAATTGTTCCTTGGAATGGTTCAAAGCAAACATATGCTCTGTACGGTCACTTTTATTACCTTCCGTCCACAAATCCCCATAATTTTCCATCAAGTCATATCCACTGTTCTGGATGATATCCTCACAAATTCTGGCAGCATCAGCATATTTACCGGTCTGTTTTAACGGCCAACCAGCCATGGTCATATATACATCAGCCAAACAAGCCTTGGCAGCCCAAGCACCTACCCGTGAATTATTGTCGGCACGAGAATAAGCAGGTAGATTAGTACCTGCATATTCCAAATCAGGAATAATTATCTTCGTATAAATCTCTTCCGTCTTGTTACGCGTAATCGTAGTAGAACCGTTCAGGTCGGTTGTACACTTAGAATCAATAAAACAAGGTACATCACCAAACCAACGCACCAGATTGAAATAAGCAAATGCCCGCATAAAACGACATTCAGCTATATACTGAACCTTAGTCGTCTCATTTAGAGTACTACTACCTTCAAAAGTTTCTTTCCACAAGTTGGCTGTTTGAGCCAATCCATACATATTACTCCACATTGTTTGGGAATCACCGTCCTGATTACCGACAGTAATGTCCATTTGGTCAAAATTAGTATGGCGTTTGGTCAGATTACCCGTACCTATATCATCTGCACCCAATCCCATAATAACAGTACGGCAATTATACTCATAATTACCTCCCCACAACTCTCTATACAAACCATCGAGCATACCCAAACTGTTCTTTTCATTCGTTTCAATATTCTCGGGTGACATAAAACTTAAAGGCTCTTGAACCAACTCCACACACGATGTACCCAACACACTGCACAGAGCTAATGTGATCACTATATTTTTTTTCATAATTACAAATCTCCTTTTCTGTTAGAACGCTAAATTCAAACCCAATAAATAATTACGCCCATTAGGATAATATCCATAATCGATACCCGGTGTCAGCGGACTCTTCAAAGCAACCTCCGGGTCCAATCCCGAGTAACTGCTGATTAAGAATGGATTCTGCAGGGAGACATAAACCCTCAAGTTACTAATACACATTTTTTGAGTGAGATTCTTAGGTAAAGTATAACCTAATGTGATGTTTTTAATTTTCACATAACTTCCTTTTTCTATAAATTCACTGGATGGAGTCAAACCATTAGTCTGAGGTACAAAACCCGGTATACCTGTATTCACATCATTTTCCGGAGTCCATCGATTCAATAATTCCGGATTCGGGCTAATCATAAGATTACCGCCATTATCCATCAAACGTATCTCACGGGTCTTGTTATAAATATCAAAACCGTGTACACCCGAAATTAAGAAACTCAAATCAAAATCTTTGTATCTGAACGAATTGTTCCATCCCCATTGGAAACGCGGTTGTCCATTTCCTATCACGGTCTTATCTGCTTCCGTAATGGCATCATCGCCAGTCAAATCTTTAAAACGATAAGTACCCGGTTTTGCGTTCATGGTAGTAGGTGCTTTGGCTGCTTCTTCGGTAGTCCATACTCCTTCGCATACATATCCATAAAGAACACCTACCCTACGACCTTCATAATAACGATAGTGCCCAGCTTCATATCCCGACAAAGTAATATAATCATTCTGGCTAGCCAACTCTTCTACGATAGCTTGGTTCTGAGAAAGTGTTAGAGTAGTATTCCATCTGAAGTCATCCCCAACTACCGGATCAGCACCGATAGTGATTTCATATCCTTTGTTCAACATCGAACTTGCATTTTTCAAACGACTGGAAAAATTTGTATAGAGCGGTGCATTTACGTCTAATAACATTTCATGGGTGTTTTTACGATACAAATCCAGTGTGGCTGTCAGACGATTGTTAAAAAAGCCCATATCAAGTCCCACATTCCACTGTTCGGTACGTTCCCATTTCAAATCAGGCTGGCCTAAACGAGACACGACAAAGGAAACGCTTCCATCGGGCATAAAGTTAGGATTAATTTCTGTGTATTCAGAATATGCGGCTACCCCACTGTTACCAACCTGTCCGTATCCTACACGCAACTTCAACTGGCTTAAAAAGTCTACATTCTGCAGAAAATTTTCCTGTTTAACGTTCCATGCCAATGCCAGTGACGGGAATTGTTCCCATTTGTTACCGAAAGCCAATACAGACGATCCATCATAACGCCAGGAAGCTGTAAGCATGTACCGATCCATAAATACATAGTTCACACGAGCCAAAGCAGCCATAGATGAAATTTTTTTACGTTCCCCCGGTACACTGATAATTTTTTTTGAAAAGCCTGTATTATTATGACCGATATTAACAGAGTACAAATCACTCACATTGACCTTCTGTTGCATATTATTGCTATGGCTCTGCTCAAACACCAATGTGGCATTGATACGATGATTCTTATTGAATTCTTTTATGTAGGTAAGAATATTCTGATTATTCCAACTGTAAGTGGGTTGAAAGTTAGTAGAAGCAGACGTCAGACCATCACCAGCCCATACAGCATATGATTTTTCATTATTGGTACTTCCACTCCATTTACTTCCGAAAATAACACTCTGATTCATACGGAAAGACAATCCATCCCACAATTTCACATCTACATAACCTTGCAAACGGGATGTATAGCTATATCCATCGGAAATGACCTCATTAACCATACCCATAGGGTTGTAACGCGCTTGACCGGTGATATCAAAATTATTATAGTTTCCTTCTTCATCAGTCGGCAGAATAGTATTCGCCATCGTCATTCCTTCTGCCAATACCCCCCGATATTGGGAGAAACGTCCGCCATTACTCTTGGAATAATTACCCCAAAAATTGAATCCGGCTTTCAACCACGAACGAATTTCCGAATCCACTTTCAAACGATAGTTAAAATTCTGAGCATCCGTTTTGTTAGCAATACCATCGTTATAATTAAAACGGGTAGAGAACAAGAACTTGGTTTTTTCACTACCACCGGAAACAGAGAGTGCATGATTATGCTCTATGGCCACGTCACGAAAAATATGCTTCATATAATCAAAACCTCCGCCATTATAGAAACCGGCCACTTCTTCCGGAGTATAAAACTGTCTGGGTTCTGCATAAAATTCTTTCCCATAGTCATTAGCAAGGTCAGCAAATTCTCCGGGAGACAACATGTCTGGCAAATCATAAGGGGTCTTAAAATTGACATATCCGCTATATTCCACCCGAACTTTACCAGCCTCCGGATTTCTAGTCGTAACCAAAATCACACCGTTGGCAGCCGAAGCACCATAAATAGCTGTCGCGGAAGCATCTTTCAACACCTCAATGCTGGCAATATCCGATGCATTCAAAGATGCTAAACTACCACCGATCATACCATCGATAACCACTACCGGACCACCATCGGCCTTAAGGGAGTTCATACCACGAATACGCATAGTAGCTCCCGAACCCGGCGCTCCACTTCCCGATACGACACTCATACCAGCGATACGTCCCTCCAATGCATGAGAAATATCCGATACCGGCATACTCTTCAATAAATCATCGGTCTTGATAGAGGTTACCGCACCGGTCAAATCGGATTTACGTTGCACACCATAACCCACCACGACAACTTCTTCCAGTGCTTGTGTATCCTCTTTTAAAGTAACCGTAAGTGAAGTTTGCCCGTTCACTTTTACCTGCAACGTTTTATAACCAATGTACGACACTTCTAAAGAAGCCTTCGGATCTACATTAGATAAAAGGAAATTACCGTCCAAGTCTGTTATAGTACCAATGGTAGTACCCGTAACCAGTACTGACGCTCCGATAACACTCTCACCGGCAGTATCCACTACCCTACCTTTTACTGTTATCGAGGATTGTGCCCAGCTCGAAAGAGCAAAACAGAGTAATCCTACGAAAAACAAACAAGAAAATTTGAAATTTTTCATATATTAAATATAAAATTAAATTAAAGACAGAGAAAGGAAACACAAATTAACACCACTGATTCCTTTCTCTATTATCTCTTTACTCAATATCACTCGTTAATCAATACCTTGGCTGTTTCCACACCCGATGCAGTAACAATCTGTACGACATACAAACCATTCTGCAAAGCAATTTCATTATTGCCTTCCTGCAAAACAGCGTTAGCCACAACAGTACCGGCAACTGTATAAACGGTCAAATCAGCGCTTTCAGCAGCGACATTTACAGTTAGTGTATTACCATAAACCCATACTTGACAAGAAGTCTCAGCGTCAATTCTACCGAATCCGGTACCCAGATCACCTTGATAAGCCCCCATATTCACCTTACCGGCTTCTTTCACAAAATCATTACCTGCCAAATCTGTCTGCAAATTAGCTTCAATCCAATCCGGCAATACAGCCATTGCCTCAAAGTCATGTTGTCCAGCACCGATACAAACAGAACCAGCTTGCAAACTGAAGTCGGCAGTTGCAAGCTCTGCACGTTGCGCGTCATCGGCAGCTACGCCTACAAAAGAAGTCGGTTTCTTAAATGTTTCAGCAGCCGTAGTCGTAATGCAATCTCCGCTCACATCATCATTATCTCCATCCACAGCCGTAAATTCCACATAATTTACATAATCTGCCGCATCTACACAGAAAATATCCTTACCTTGATGAGTAGCCGTATTGCCCAACACAATGCTATTTCCCAACTCAGCATAGCTTCCCTCAGCTATATAGATAGAACCTACATTATTGGCAAAAGTCGAGTTTCCAACCCATGTTGACATACCTTGATACATTAACAAAGCAGTAGAAGAGTTATTCACAAGTAAACAGTTTACCATACGGAAATTATTGTTCAAAGACACAATAGCAGTTTTCCAGTTAGAACCGGTAGCCGCATCACATGTTACCGAGTTATTACGGATAACATTTCTTACAAAATCAGCACTTGTATATGCCTGACAAGAAATAACATTCACTTCAGACACATTATTTTCAAACAGATTATCGGAAACAACTACTTTTCTATCAGCGGTGTAAGTACCTTCCGTACTTGCAGGCCATTGAGAATTGACACTCAAACAAGAATAAGTATTATCACGGAACACACATCCGGCTACCTTTGTAGTCTGTGCTGCATAAGTATCACCAGCAGCAGTTGCTGTATTATAAATACTAAGGCACTGAATACTATTCTTTTCGAATACACAATTGAGGATCGTATTAGCTACAGCCGAAGCCTTTCCACACTCACGTCCTTGCAATGCACAAGCACCCGTTTGCTTGCTTTCATTAAAAGCCGAGTTTCCAGCAAAATAACAATCACGTACAATCGAGTTCTCTTCTACATAAAGAGCCTTTCCACCTATTTTATTATTAATATAACGACAATTTTGGATAACAAAGTTATTATTAAAGTAACAGATCTTATCATTAGTCGTACCATGACCGCTTACCGTCAAACCATCAATGTAAGTCGTTTCAGTTCTATCAAATCCTTTATTTACATCCGTCAAACGATAATCACCACCATTTCCAGTCAAAACCGTTTCATTAACAAATGACCAAGGTTTTGAGGCATCTTCAAGTACACGTTGGTTTATAGCCGTTTCTGTACCAGCAAAACCTCCATATATATCTACATAATCAGCCAAAACCAATGTTTCATTAATTACATAGGTACCTTTAGCCATCCAAATCTCATCTCCTGCAACAACCTTTGTCATAGCCGTAGTCAAATTATCCACAGCTTTATCCCATGAGCTACCGTCATTGCCAGCATTACCGGTAGAAGCTACATATACAACCTTCGCATTTATACTCAAAACAAACGCTAAACAAAATACTAGTAATAGATTTCTTTTCATAACAAATTAGTTTTCGTTAATAATAAATTTATTTCCAAAGATACAACAGACAAACATAACCAACACCTATTTCTGTCCAACAAATGTACAAATTCGTACGCATACTCATTTTTCTCATAAAAGGACTTATTTGTACATAATAGATACAATTCAAGCATTTGTACCACAGATGATATTGTACTTTTGTAACCAAAACAAAGATAGGTAAGTAATCTCCAACTGGATGCCATCCGGGAACTATTGACTTTTTTTTCTATCTTGAAAAACATTTTTCTACCTTAATTACTCTATAAATTCCCCCACGAGATGGTATGTTTCTAAAAAGAATACCTCTCCGTAAAAAAAGAGAGTGTCCACACAGGACACCCTCTTTTTATTATTGATTCTAAAATCCGGTAAAAGTATAGAGAGATGTTCTTCTCAGATCCTTCTTCTCATTTTAGAAAACCAAATTTATTATTCCTTGTACCTTATCACCTTTATGAAGCGTTTTATATCCTTTCTCCGCATGCGACATCAAGAAATTTTCTCTGCCGGCATTATTATAATCAGCCACTAACAGATGAACAAAATCTTGACCAACCCATGTACGAACATGCTGTGTTCCGTCTGATATAATACCAAGAACTCCTCCATCCACACTTCTCAGAGCAGCTTCATAGATATTTTCTTTTGTAGATCGAAATAAATTTGATCCGGCTGCCGTCTGATCAAACGACCAAGGAACAGAAGGTAATTTGGAAGGACCAGCCAATCCGGATATTGGTAAACTGGAATCGAAAGCCTTTACACTCCCTTCTAATGCACCTATATGGTCTTTGGGATAAACACTCCAATAACCTTTCCGTTTCCAGCTTAACTCCGTAAAGGAGACAGGCAATGTAAATACCAAACCAACCTGCCGGGGATGAAGTTCCTGAAGTGCTGTAAAATCATAGACAATCGCCACTTCTCCATCAGCACAAATCTGATATTCCAATGTTCCTTGAGCTTCCTTATAAGTCCCCGTAATTCTTACCTTAATCTCCTTGTCTGAAGAAGCATAAGATATAGATTGTGCTATCCAGTTTTCACAAACAGGATTGAAAGGAGTAAATTTCTGATTCTTTCCTGTCATTTGTATACCTTCTCCCTCTCCATTCAATGGAAGTAACATTAATGTTGGCGCCTGACATAAAACTTCCTTTCCATCAGACCAAACCGATAACATTCCATCACGACGGTTCACAGAAAACAAACAACGACCTGTTTGAATGTCAATAGTCTCTTCTCTTTCTTCACAAATCAATTTTCCTCCGATCGGCTTTCTTACAGGATCGATTTTCTCTGGCAAAATACGAAAACAGTATTGATCAATTACAAAACCACGGGTACCAACCACTGACAACTCCAATATTTCGGTACACCGCAAAGATTCCGGTAACTGTATCTCAATTGTGCCAACAGAACGAGGGGGAATGTCTGTAATCACCTTCCCTTTTTCCTTTCCTACCTTCCACTCCAATTTGCATTCAGACAAACTACTAAAATTATGTCTGTTCTCAACACGAAAACGTACTTTTCCATCTGAAGACATATTACTCTCTTGAATAATTTTAACCGGACTAAAAGCCTTTTTCATCCCCCAATATTCAGGTTTCTCACGGCGCCAACCATCGACAGGCCCCCATGTACCGTAACCAACAGCTCTCTCTCCTGGTAAGAAAAAGGTATCATCAATACCAGCCCAAACAGCTCCCCCCAATACTCCTTGACTATGATACATACGATTCCACATCTCATCCAGTAAAACTCCCCACATATTGCGTAATCCCGGATCAGCAGCCAACTCCAAACGATTATACGCATTTAAATGACAAAATTCATCAAACACAACAGGACGTTTATCATTACGATACAAATCCGGACCATCCGGTCCCGGATAGTGATGGTTGGTCACTTCCAGCATCCCTCCATCAGCATCCGGCTTCCATTGACTAAATATACGTGGACGCGTCGGATCAATCTGCCTGATCACATCAGAAGCACGTTGAAAATATTCGGCAAACAATTTCGATTCATTCCCCATTGACCACATAATAACAGAAGGATGACTTCGATTCAGATTCACCATCTCAACATGCTGGTTTACCAAAACAACTTCATGTTTTTCCTCAGGTACTTTTGTTTCATGCGCCCAACAAAATGGCGCTTCTACCTCAACAAACATTCCCAATTCATCACATGCTTCCAACAAAGCTTCATCGGGAGGATAATGAGAAGTTCGAATATAATTTACATTAGCACGGCGGAACAATTCCACATCTTTTTTCCAGATACCTCCGTTCACTGAACGCCCTCGAAGCGGCATCACTTCATGCCGACAAACTCCCCGTAGTTTCACCGGCATATTATTGATAAACATCTGGTTCCCACGAATTTCTATTTGCCGAAACCCTATACGACGAATAGTAGTATATAATATATCCCGATTTTCTTTCAACCGACATGTCAATGTATAGAGATAAGGGTGTTCAGAATCCCATTTAACAGGATGAGATATATCAAAATTTATAATTTGCTTATCGATCAGCCCAGCTCGTAAATTACGAAGTGAATACACCGCTGATTTCAAAGGAACCTCATTTCCTTCAGCATCCGTTAATGTAAAATGTAAAGAAAGATTTTTTGCTTCTGATTTTGATTCGTTAGCTATAGCAACCTCGGCTGTCAAAGTAGCATTAGTATAAAGTGTATCAAATGACGTAGAAGTATGAAACATTGATAAATTGACCTCTGGTAAAGCAAACAAATACAAATCTCTGATGATACCTCCTAAAGGATGAACCGCATAACGAGATGCATTAGATGTAGCATCTGCCAAACTTTCCGAAGCTACGGACACAGCTATCCGATTCTCTTTTCCACAATAAACCAATGCAGTTACATCTAATTCAAATGCCGTGAATCCTCCCAAATGACTTCCAGCCTCTTTACCATTAATATAAATACGGCTATCACTGTAAATCCCATTGCAACGCAGTTTAATTCGTTTATCTTTCCACGCTTCAGGAATTATAAAAGTCCGATGATATCCTGCCGCCTTCCCTTTTTCTACATCAAAACCTTGCATCACCCATTCACCAGGAACTTCAATAGTCTCCCATCCAGATATTGTTTTTTTTCTCCAGAATTCATCTTCCGGTGAAGTATGAAACAACCATGTCCCATTTAAAGAAATTTGTTGCTTTTCAATATTGTCAGGTAAAGGCGACAAACGAGGAACAGATATTTCCTGTGCCTGTCCTCGTGAATACAACATAAACAATGTTATGTAAACCAGATAGAAATACTTTCTCATTCTTTAATAATTTTATTTACAAAAATAACATACTCATATAATATTAAGGAAAACTTTTCATCAAGTAAGATAACCAAAGTTTTATCATCTTTCCATTCTTTCATTTTACTATTACTTTAAGAATTTATTTCAGTCACTTAAAATAAAAGCAAAGATAGCGTATAGTAAAAAAAGAAAGAAAGATTCATCTGAATGGAACGTATGCAGAAAGGGTCGGATATAAGGAATAAATGTACAAAACGGACATCCTACTTTGCTACTTCACGAGGAGAAATGCCCATCTGCTGTTTAAAGATACGCGAAAAGTACTGCGGTGACCGAAATCCGCACAAATAACAGATCTCCTTCACAGACATTTCTGTATTTCTCAACAGTTCGATAGCTCTATTGATACGCATTTGATTGAGGTAATCCAAAGGTGACAAATTGAGATATTGAGAAAACAATCTCCGGAGATAACGCTCACTAATACCAGCATATTCCGCAACATCATTCATTGTAATCTCCGACTGATAATTGAGACGAATATAGGCTATTGCCTTTTTTAATGAATCATTTGTACAGATAGGTAAATAACTCTCGTCCATATAACGATATATTAAAATAAGCAACTCTGCATAGTACATCACAACCAGATATTGATAATATTGGCTCTTAAGTTCCAATTCATTTACAATACGTTGTACCACACGCATAATACGCACATTATTCACAATCTTAATTAATCTGTTTTCTTCAGAAAAAAGAGTCACAGACATAAAGGTAGCAGTCTCACCTTCCGCCTTAAAATTAAAATGAGAAAAAACTTCCGGCAAAAATTCAAGTTGCATCAATGTTGTTCCTTCAGAACCGGCTTCAAACAGATGACTTATACCGGAAGTAATAATCATAATCTCCCCTTCACGAAAAGTGACACTTTCATCGTCCAAATGAAGGATACAATTTCCTTTTTTAACATAATTAATCTCAATACGCAAATGTTTGTGCGGTCCATAAGTTTCAGACGGGTAAAAAGAAATAAAACGAAAAACATCAGCCAATCGTTTGCCTTTAAGGTTTTCTGTTATATTTTCCAATAATCCCCAAAGAGTTTGTTCGGTTGACTTATTCATAATTTTGTGATACTTAAAAAGGTTATTTTTCAGTAGACAAACTTACTATTTCTACCCCAAAGTCCACGTAATTTTCGCTTTTTTTATTTTTTTATAAAGGAGTAAAGTAAGATTGAAACAGAATAATAATCCCAATAGAACATTTTTTTCATATCTATACTCTATTTATTACATATTATAGTTGAAGGTTTCCCTCCAAGTTCGCCCTGAGGGACAGGAACGTTAATAACACGCCCATTAAAATACAAAGTAATTTCATTCAGAGAAGTATTCATACAAGCATCAGTCACCGTAATAATAAAGTTCTCCGATTCTTCCTTTATCAGTACTGCACAAGGCTCAGAAGCAGTCAAAGATATATTACCAACTTCCAATCCCCGATGTCCTGGATAAAAAACACTTTCTATAATTTTCCCATCTATAGAACATGCCGCCTGTACCAATGTATCGTTACGCAATATCCGGAAAGGGAGTTCGTCTTTTGGCTGCCCTCCACCGGCATAGACAACATATCCATAAGTATCATTAACCGGAGTCCGTCCATGATCAGCCCACATGTGCAATATATTTATCTGTTTCGGAAGCCCTTTCTTTTTCTCATTATTATTATTCATCTGCCCCCATCTGGCCTTTATACTTTCACTAGTGGCAAATGCCTTACGCGTAAACTCGGGTAAAATACGGTAAGCGAACTGCCCCTTCTGTACAACCCACATATCTCCTTTCAATGAATTAGCTCCTTTACCTAGTTGCCTCTTTCTTCCTCCCTTCTCAAGTATATATATATCTGACGAATGATTAGTTTGATCAATGGTGGTCCGTATATTTCCTTCCAATTCCGGTTTATCGTTAGTAACTCCCGCTCCAAGAGCTACAAAATAGTCTCCAAACATAAAATATCCTTTATAAGCTTTGAAGTCGTACAATATAGCATTTTGGATTTCCCTGTTTCCCCGATCATTCACCCCATCTTT
>NZ_CATJGZ010000048.1:0-1091 GCF_949740115.1 Bacteroides sp. 41_26 | reverse complement strand
GGCGACCACCGAGATCTACACTCTTTCCCTACACGACGCTCTTCCGATCTCTTGCGCTTTCCTGTTTGGGTACAAAGGGAGTGAAAGAGGAAAAAATCACATGGAACAGGATTTATGTATTCCTGACAATCGGTTTTATCCTGTTCTTCCTGAACTGGTGGCTGTTGGTTCTGCCGTTGCCACTGGTAGCAAACACGGCATTGTATATCTTTACCATGACAGCCGGGTATCTTTCATTGTTGGCTGCCGGAGTATGGATTTCCCGCCTGTTGAAAAATAACCTGATGGACGATGTGTTTAATTTGGAGAATGAAAGTTTCGCACAGGAAACACGCCTGATAGAAAACGAATATTCCGTAAATCTTCGTTCTCGTTTCTACTATAAAAAGAAGTGGAACGATGGATGGATAAACGTTGTAGCAATTTTTCGTGCGTGCATCGTTGTTGGAAATCCGGGCAGTGGGAAGTCTTTTTGTGTCGTAAATCAATTTATCAAACAGCAAATAGAAAAGGGCTTCGCAATGTATCTGTATGACTACAAATTTCCCGACCTTTCGGAGATAGCCTACAATCATTTACTTAACCATTCGGACGGATACAAGGTGAAGCCCAAATTTTACATAATCAATTTTGACGACCCACGTAAGAGCCACCGATGTAACCCGATAAATCCGGCATTTATGACTGACATATCGGATGCTTACGAAGCCAGTTACACAATCATGTTAAATTTGAATAGGAGTTGGATAACCAAACAAGGGGATTTCTTTGTGGAAAGTCCTATTATCTTACTGGCTTCTATAATATGGTTTTTGAAAATCTATCAGGGTGGTAAGTATTGTACATTCCCGCACGCCATTGAATTTCTGAACAAGAAATATGCCGATACGTTTACAATTTTAACCAGTTATCCCGAACTGGAAAACTACCTTTCGCCGTTCATGGACGCATGGGAATCCAATGCGCAAGACCAGTTACAAGGTCAGCTTGCAAGTGCTAAAATCCCGCTTTCCCGTATGATAAGCCCGGCTCTTTATTGGGTAATGACAGGGGAGGATTTTTCACTGGATATAAACAACCCGGAAGAACCT
>NZ_CATJGZ010000047.1:0-70987 GCF_949740115.1 Bacteroides sp. 41_26 | reverse complement strand
TTGCGTGATAGGTTGGTCTGCTTCGCTTCCGATACATAAGTCAATGCCGAAACGTGCCCACGGATGTCCTTTGCAATATTGATGTACAATATCACGGAAAGAATGAGAACCGTCTTGTGGCTCTGCCGGATAAATCACTTTCTCTGTGATGCTTTCCTCTATCTTGTCACGGGGGCGGGTTGCACAATTATCGTAAAAGAAATTATAACGGTACACCCGATTCTTGGGGTGGTAGTTCTCTTGCAGTAAGCGGATTAATTCGACTTTCTCTTTATTAGTCAAATTTAAAGTCTGCTGCCATACACTGCGTCCGAAAAAGGCGTATTCTCCTGCAAAGTAGGAATAATCAGTCGCCCCCAACTGGTAGTCCGTCTCTCCAAGTGAAAAACGGAGAATGAAATTGGGGGTGTTGAAACTGAATAATCCGTAATTGAACACAATATCGATGCCTTGTGAAGGATTTTCGTAGCGGATAGCTGTGTGTCCGAATAGGGAATATATCTCTTCTCCGGGGGCACAGGTCAGCAGGCTGAGGCGGATGGAGTCATTGCAGTTGGCAGTTGTTTGTCCAAAGGGCAGGAGCAACAAGCAAAAAGAAAGAACTATATATAAAAAAGGTCGTTTCATCAGTAGATTCGTTTTATTTTGGCAGCGAATATACGAAGATTTGTTGGATTCGGGAAACAGAACGTCTGTTTTATCTGAAATGAAAAAATAAGATAATTTCTTCTCTATGCTTCAATTTCCCTTTTTTTACTTTACCTTTGCGCCCGCTTAAAGATGAATGCATTGAACTTAATTATCGACATAGGGAATACAATGGCGAAAGTCGCTCTCTTCAATAATAATGGGGAGATGGTGGAAGTGTTGACTGAATCCAATCAATCATTGGATTGTTTGCGAACTCTTTGCTCCAAATACCCGATGGAGCAGGGGATTGTGGCCACTGTTATTGATTTGAATGAACGGATACTTGCTGGTTTGTCAGCTTTGCCGTTTCCTTTGCTGTGGCTTAATCATAAAACACCTTTGCCGGTGGTCAACTTGTACGAAACTCCCGAAACATTGGGATACGACCGTATGGCTGCTGTGATAGGTGCTAATGAGCAGTTTCCCCACAACGATATATTAGTCATCGATGCAGGAACTTGCATTACTTACGAATTTATTGACTCGAAGGGGCAGTATCATGGTGGTAATATTTCTCCCGGCATGCAGATGCGCTTCAAGGCGCTTCATCAGTTTACCGGACGTTTGCCTATGGTAGATACTAATGGGCGTAAACTCCCGATGGGACGAGACACTGAAACCGCTATACGTGCCGGAGTGTTGAAAGGTATGGAATACGAAATTTCAGGTTATATTGAGTCTATGAAACATAAATATCCTGAACTTTTGGTTTTTTTAACGGGCGGAGATGATTTTTCTTTTGATAGCAGCGCAAAAAGTGTCATCTTTGCAGATAGATTTTTAGTGTTGAAAGGATTAAATAGAATTTTAAACTATAATAATGGTAGGATTTAAACAGACACTTTGTGCGCTTTTGCTCACGACTTTTGCAGGAGTGGCAGTCGCTCAAAATAATACAAACTCTCCTTATACACGATATGGCTATGGCGATTTAGTCAATCAGAATTTCGGAAATAGTAAAGCAATGGGAGGGATTGCCTTTGGATTGCGCGATGGTTCACAAATTAATCCGTTGAATCCTGCTTCATATACTGCTATTGACTCACTGACATTCTTATTTGAAGGAGGAGTGAGTATGCAAAATGCTAATATCAGTGATGGCGCTTTGAAGTTGAATGTAAAAAATTCGAGCTTTGATTATATTGCGATGCAGTTTCGGTTGCATAGAAGACTGGCAATGAGTATCGGATTACTGCCATTCTCAAATGTCGGTTATAATGTGTCACAGGGATATTCGGAGACATCTGCCAGTCCGAGTTACACAAAGCAGCTGTTAGGTGATGGAGGTTTGCATCAATTATATGCCGGTTTGGGTGTGAAGGTACTTAATAACTTAAGTATTGGTGCTAATGTTTCTTATTTTTGGGGAGACATAACACGTACCTTGGCTATGGTATATCCTTCTTATACGGATGTAGACGGGCAAACAGTTTCCAATTCGTATGTAGAGTCGACCGGAATGTCGGTTCGTGATTATAAACTGGATTTTGGTATACAATATACACAACCTATTGGTAAGAAACATTTAGTAACATTGGGAGCTGTGTTTTCTCCGAAACATAATTTGAATAATGATACTTATGTGCAAACCAATACGAGTGTAATAACTACTAAAGATACGATTGCAACATTCGGATTACCGAATAGTTTTGGAGCTGGTATTACTTATAAATATGATGACCGCCTGACGGTGGGAATTGATTACAGCTTGCAAAAGTGGGGGGATGTGACTTATATGAATCAACCTAATGCATTTTGTGATCGTACAAAAATTTCGGTAGGCGCTGAATATTTGCCTTCGAAACTTGGAAAAACTTATTTTGGACATGTGAAATATCGTTTAGGAGGTTATTATACTACTCCTTATTACAAGACAGAAGCTGGTGAAAGGGCTTCACGTGAGTATGGTGTTACAGCTGGTTTGGGTTTACCTATTCCACGCTCACGTTCTATCGTTAGTCTAACAGCGCAGTATGTGCGTGTAGAGGGTTTGCAGACTGGTATGTTGAATGAAAATATTTTGAGATTCAGCATTGGAATCACGTTTAATGAACGTTGGTTCTTCAAACGTAAGGTTGATTAATATTGAATAGACTAATTATATAACAACTAAAATTTAGATACAATGAAGATTAAAACGCTTGTGGCTGTGTTGTTCCTTTCGGCGGGTGCAACCTCTGTTGCGGCACAGAACGATAGCATCTGTATCCCCAACAGTAGTGTATCACATGAAGCTGTAAAAGCAGGTAACTTTAAAGATGCCTATGCGCCGTGGAAAATAGTGTTGGAAACCTGTCCTACACTTCGCTATTATACTTTTAAGGACGGTTTTACAATTTTGGAGGGTTTGATGTCCAAAATGACTGATAGGAATAGTCCTGAATATAAGAAGTATTTTGATGATTTGATGCATACGCATGATGTGCGTATGAAGTATATTCCCGATTTCCAGACAAGAATGAAGGGAGTTCCTTCGGTAGAAGATGCATTGGGTGATAAGGCATTGGCCTACATTCAGTTTGCGCCATCTCCGGATGTAAATCAGGCTTATGAATGGTTTAAACAGTCTCTTGAAGGAGCTAAAGCTGATGCTTCTCCTAATGTGATGCATTTCTTCCTGGATATGTCTTTGCAAAAGTTGAAAGCAGATCCTTCTCATAAAGAACAGTTTATTAAGGATTACTTACTTGACACTCAGTATACGGATGAAGCAATTGCTAAAACTGAGAAAGAGAACATTAAGGCTGCTTTGAGATCTGTTAGAGAAGGTCTGGATGCACAGTTCATAAATAGTGGAGCTGCTACTTGTGAGTCATTGCAAGAGATATATGCTCCTAAAGTAGAAGCTAATCAGGGAAATCTGGAAGCTTTGAAAGAGGTAATTAAAGTGATGGCTATGATGGGCTGTAAAGATAGTGATGCATATCTTCAGGCATCTTTATATGCTTACAAACTGGAACCAAGTGCTGATGCTGCTATCGGTTGTGCTGCTATGGCATTCAAAAAAGGAGATATTGACGGTTCCGTTAAATTCTTCGATGAAGCTATATCTTATGAAACTGATAATGTAAAGAAAGCAGAGTCGGCATATAAGGCTGCCAGTGTATTGGCATCAGCTAAGAAGATTTCGCAGGCAAGAAGTTATGCCCAGAAAGCTATCAGTTTCAATGAAAACTATGGTGCTCCTTATATCCTGATTGCTCAGTTATATGCTGGTAACTATAAATGGAATGATGAACCGGCATTGAATAAATGTACTTTCTTTGCTGCCATTGATAAATTGCAAAGAGCGAAAGCAGTAGATCCAAGTGTGGCTGAAGAAGCTAATAAGTTGATTTCTTCATACTCTGCTTATACTCCGGAAGCTAAAGACCTGTTCATGTTAGGTTATAAAGCTGGCGACCGTATCACAATTGGCGGATGGATCGGAGAGACTACAACGATCAGATAATATAATATGTTACAAGAAAAAAGTAACTTTTTATTTAGTAAAAACATGAGCATAACAATTGTCCTGGGGACAATTGTTATGCTTCTTTTATTTTCTTCCTGCGGAGGGAAGAAGAAAGAGCTTGGTGAGGCTATAACGGAACGGGATTCTTTGCCTTCGATGGCAACTTTAGGGGTTGTAACCTATATTTCGGATTCGGGTGTGACACGCTATCGTATGGAGGCCGAGGAATGGTTGATGTACGATCGTAAAAGACCTTCTTACTGGGCATTTGAAAAAGGTGTCTATCTTGAACAGTTTGATTCTTTATTTAATGTAGATGCCAGTATAAAAGCTGATACTGCTTATTTCTATGATAAGCAAAAACTTTGGAAGCTGATGGGAAATGTCGATATTAAAAACCGAAAGGGAGAACGGTTTAATACAGAACTGTTGTATTGGAATCAGGCCACTGAGAAGGTTTATTCGGATCGGTTTATACGTATAGAACAGCCCGATCGGATTATTACCGGGTATGGTTTTGATTCTAATCAGCAAATGACCATCTATCAGATAAGAAATATGGGAGGTATTTTTTACGTAGATGAAGAAGAACAAAAAGCATCAACGGATTCTGTAAGATAAGTATGAGTATTATTGTTTACCTTTTAATAACTATGGCTTTCTCAGCCTTCTTTTCGGGCATGGAGATCGCGTTCGTCTCTGTTGACAAGCTACGTTTTGAGCTTGAGCGAAAAGGGGGGCTGTCATCAAAAATTCTGTCTGTATTCTTCAAAAATCCAAATGATTTTATTTCTACGATGTTGGTTGGTAACAACGTAGCATTGGTTATTTATGGTATTCTGATGGCACAGATTATTGGAGATAATTTGTTGTCCGGGTTTATCACTAACCACTTTCTGATGGTATTGGTACAAACCATCATTTCAACATTAATTATTTTGGTGACAGGTGAATTCCTGCCTAAGACATTGTTTAAAATCAACCCTAATCTGGTACTGAATGTATGTGCCGTTCCTTTGTTTATCTGTTATATTATCCTTTATCCCATATCGAAACTTTCTTCCGGACTTTCTTATATGTTTCTGCGTCTTTTCGGAATGAAGATAAATAAGGAGGCATCAGCAAAAGCATTTGGTAAAGTTGACTTGGACTACTTTGTACAATCCGGTATTGATAACGCTGATAATAGTGATGAACTGGATACCGAGGTGAAGATATTTCAGAATGCGCTTGATTTCTCAACTATAAAAATCCGGGATTGTATTGTGCCACGTACAGAGGTAGTGGCTGTTGATTTATCTACTTCACTTGAAGATTTGAAAAATCGCTTTGTAGAATCCGGAATTTCAAAAATTATTGTTTACGACGGAAATATTGATAACGTAGTCGGGTATATCCATTCTTCAGAAATGTTTCGTAACCCTAAGGATTGGCGGGACAATGTAAAGGAGGTACCTATTGTGCCTGAGACGATGGCTGCTCACAAATTAATGAAACTTTTTATGCAGCAAAAGAAAACGATAGCTGTGGTAGTGGATGAGTTTGGAGGTACTGCCGGAATTGTTTCTCTGGAAGATCTGGTAGAGGAAATTTTTGGTGACATAGAAGATGAGCATGATAATACATCGTATATCTGTAAGCAGATAGGAGAGGGGGAATATGTACTCTCCGGCCGTTTGGAAATTGAAAAAGTAAATGAAACTTTTGATCTTGATTTACCGGAAGCGGATGACTATCTGACTATTGGTGGATTGATTCTGAGCCAGTATCAAAGCTTCCCGAAACTGCATGAAATAATTTCCGTAGGGCGTTATCAGTTTAAAATTATTAAGGTAACACCGACTAAAATTGAGCTTGTGCGGCTGAAAGTGATGGAATAATGGTGTAGACCTCCATTTTTTTTGCTAATAAATAGATGTATATTAGCATTTTTTGTATCTTCGTGCGCTAAAACAACTGAGACGAAAATAATAATAAACAAATAAACTGTATTAATTAAAATGGCAACATTACAAAACATTAGATCGAAAGGACCTTTATTGGTGATCGTTATTGGCTTGGCGTTGTTTGCTTTCATTGCGGGTGACGCATGGAAAGTTCTTCAGCCACACCAATCACATGACGTAGGAGAGGTGAACGGGGACGCACTTTCCGCTCAGGACTATCAGGCATTGGTAGAAGAATATACTGACGTAATTAAGTTCTCCAGTGGGACGAGTTCGTTGAATGATGAGCAAACCAATCAGGTGAAAGATGAAGTATGGCGTACATACGTAAATAATAAACTTCTTGAAAAAGAAGCAAAAAAATTAGGTCTTACAGTTTCAAAAGCTGAAATCCAGGCAATTATTGACGCAGGTGTTCATCCGCTTTTACAGCAGACTCCGTTTCGTAATCCGCAGACTGGTGCTTTTGATAAAGATATGCTGAAAAAATTCCTGGTAGATTATTCTAAAATGAATCAGTCTCAAATGCCGGCACAATACGCTGAATATTATAACTCAATGTATAAGTTCTGGTCATTTGTAGAAAAAAGTCTGATACAGAATCGTCTTGCTGAGAAATATCAGGCATTGATCTCAAAATCACTGTTCTCTAATCCGGTAGAAGCACAGGATGCTTTTGATGCAAGAGTAAATCAGATGGATTTGTTGCTTGCTGCCGTTCCTTATTCTTCTATTGTTGATTCTACAATAACAGTGAAAGAGTCTGAGTTGAAAGATCTGTATAATAAGAAGAAAGAACAGTTCAAGCAGTATGTAGAAACCCGTGACATTAAATACATCGATGTACAGGTAACTGCAAGTCCTGAAGACAGAGCTGCTATCGAAAAAGAAGTGGGCGAATATACTCAGCAGTTAGCAAATACTGAAAGTGAATATACTACTTTTATTCGTTCGACAGGTTCAGAAAAACCTTATGTTGATTTGTATTATAACAAAACTGCTTTCCCGAGAGATGTAGTAGCCCGTATGGATTCTGCAGTTCTGAATAAAGTGTATGGTCCTTACTATAATGGTAGTGATAACACAATCAACTCTTTCAAAGTTATTGCTAAAACTGCAGCTGCCGACTCTGTAGAGTTTCGTCAGATTCAAGTTGTAGCTGAAGATGCTGCAAAGACTAAAACATTGGCTGATAGTATCTATAATGCAATAAAAGGTGGTGCAAACTTTGTTGATTTAGCAAAGAAATATGGTCAGACCGGAGAAGCAAACTGGGTTTCATCTGCCAATTATGAAAATGCGCAGATTGATGGTGATAATCTGAAATTTATCTCAACTATTAATAATCTGGGTGTAAACGAAATGACCAATCTTCCTTTGGGACAGGCTAATGTTATTCTTCAGGTTACTAATAAGAAAGCCGTTAAGGATAAATATAAAGTGGCTGTTATTAAACGTACAGTGGACTTTAGCAAGGAAACTTATAGTAGAGCTTATAATGATTTCAGCCAGTTTATCGCAGCTAATCCTTCTTTGGATAAAGTGGTGGCTAATGCTGAAGAAGCTGGTTATAGATTACTCGAAAGAAATGATCTGTATAGCTCTGAGCATGGAATTGGTGGAGTTAAGGGTACAAAAGAAGCTTTGAAGTGGGCTTTCGCAGCTAAGCCAGGTGAAGTTTCTGGTTTGTATGAATGTGGTGAGAGCGACAGAATGTTGGTGGTTGCACTGGCTGGCATAACTCCTGAAGGTTACCGTTCTTTGAAACAGGTACAGGATCAGTTGAGAGCTGAAATAATAAAGGATAAGAAAGCCGAAAAGATCATGAATGATATGAAGGCTGTCAATGCGACTTCTTTTGATCAGTATAAGTCAATGGCTAACGCTGTGAGCGACTCTGTAAAACATGTAACTTTTGCGGCTCCTGCTTATATACCGGCTTTGCGTAGTAGTGAACCTTTAGTAGGTGCTTATGCTTCGGTTGCTGAGTTGAATAAGTTGAGTGCTCCGATTAAAGGTAATGCAGGAGTATTTGTATTGCAGATGTATGCTAAGGACAAGTTGAATGAAACATTTGATGTAAAAGCTGAAGAAGCTACATTGGAAAATATGCATGCACGCCTGGCGGGACGTTTGATGAACGATCTCTATCTGAAGGCTGAGGTGAAAGATACACGTTATCTGTTCTTCTAAGAAGAACTGACTTATATATGAAAAGGCTGTTTCCGCATAGGGAGCAGCCTTTTTACGTTAACTTTTGGTGGTAGTCTGCTCTGAAATCAACTTTAATTCCTTACATTTGCATAAATAAACATTGAATTGTACAGAATATGTCCAAATATCCTCTTTTAGGAATGACTCTTGATGAGTTGCAGTCGGTGGTGAGAGGCCTGGGAATGCCGAAGTTTGCTGCTAAGCAGATTGCATCGTGGCTTTATGATAAAAAGGTAAACTCTATTGATGAGATGACAAATCTGTCATTGAAACACCGTGAAGCACTTGGGGCAGAATACGAAGTAGGAGGGGTGCCTCCTGTTGAGGCAATGCATTCGGTAGATGGGACTATTAAGTATCTTTTTCAGGTAGGTGAGAAGAACTTTGTAGAGGCAGTCTACATTCCTGATGACGATCGTGCAACACTTTGTGTTTCTTCTCAGGTAGGTTGTAAGATGAATTGTAAGTTTTGTATGACTGGTAAGCAAGGTTTTACTACAAACCTGACTGCTAATCAGATACTAAATCAGATCAGTTCATTGCCCGAGCGGGATAAGCTGACTAATGTTGTGTTGATGGGAATGGGCGAGCCTTTGGATAATCTGGATGAAGTGTTAAAGGTATTGGAAGTTTTAACTGCATCTTATGGTTATGGTTGGAGTCCTAAGCGAATAACACTTTCTTCTATCGGTTTGCGTAAAGGTTTGCAGCGTTTCATAGAGGAGAGTGATTGTCATCTGGCTATTAGTTTACATTCTCCGATTCCCTCGCAGCGTTTAGACTTAATGCCTGCAGAGCGTGCTTTTTCTATTACTGAAATTGTAGATTTGTTAAAGAACTATGATTTTAGCAAACAACGCAGACTTTCATTTGAATATATTGTTTTTAAAGGCGTCAACGATTCGATGATATACGCCAAAGAACTTGTGAAATTGCTCCGTGGGGTAGATTGTAGAATAAACCTGATTCGTTTTCATGCTATTCCGGGAGTAGATCTGGAAGGAACGGATATGGAGACAATGGTAACATTCCGTGATTATCTGACTTCACATGGTGTTTTTTCTACGATTCGTGCTTCGCGCGGTGAAGACATTTTTGCGGCTTGTGGTATGTTGTCTACTGCAAAGCGGGAGGGGAATAACAAGAATTAATATAAATTATTAACTTATCCGATGAAAATATACGAACTTATCGTAGTTTTGTAAAAACATTAAAAATGATCAATATGAAGAAGTATCTGTTTTTTATCAGTATGGCTCTTGTAGCATTGACTTTTTCTTCTTGTAACGGCAAGAAGGGTGTGTTTACTCCGACCTCCAGTGGTCGTGCATATGAGATTCTTGTAGTAGTTGATCATGCCTTGTGGGAGCGTCCTGCGGGAAGAGCTTTGTTTGATGTGCTTGATACGGATGTTCCGGGATTACCGCAGTCTGAACGTTCATTCAGGATTATGTATACCTCTCCGAGAGACTATGATTCTACATTAAAATTAATACGCAACATTATTATAGTGGATGTGCGTGATATATATACCAAACCGGCATTTAAGTATGCAAAGGATGTATATGCTGCTCCTCAGCTTATTTTGACTATTCAGGCTCCCAATGAGCAGGAGTTTGAAAAGTTTGTAGAGGAAAACAAACAACAGATTATCGACTTCTTCACACGTGCTGAGATGAATCGTCAAATTTCCCAGCTTCATAATAAACACAATGATTACATCTCTACCAAAGTAGGCAGTAAATTTGATTGTGATATTTGGCTTCCGTCTGAATTATCTTCTTCTAAAGAAGGGGAAGATTTTTTCTGGGCATCTACTAATACGGCTACCGGAGATCAGAACTTTGTGATCTATTCTTATCCTTATACTGATAAGGATACTTTTACTAAAGAATATTTTATTCATAAGCGTGACTCTGTGATGAAAGCTAATATTCCGGGAGCTAAAGAAGGCATGTATATGTCTACGGATTCTATAACAGTGGATGTCCGTCCTATCGATGTGCATGGAGATTACACCATGGAAGCCCGTGGACTTTGGCGTATGAAGGGCGACTTTATGGGTGGTCCGTTTGTGTCTCATACCCGTTTGGACAAAGCCAATCAGCGCATTGTAACAGCAGAAGTATTTGTATATTCACCTAATAAATTAAAACGTAATCTGGTACGTATGCTCGAAGCATCATTGTATACATTGAAGCTTCCTACAGAAAAGACCCAGGGAGAGATTCCGATGGGTGTGGCCAGAGAAGAACAAACTAATAAATAACGACACATGGAAGATAGTAAAATAAGGGTTGGTATTACGCAAGGAGATATCAATGGCGTAGGCTATGAAGTGATATTGAAAACTTTTGCCGATCCTGTTATGCTGGAGTTGTGTACTCCGATTATTTACGGTTCCCCTAAAGTGGCAGCTTATCATCGTAAATCATTGGATTTACCTACTAACTTTAGTATTGTTAATTCTGCTTCTGAGGCAGCTTTCAATCGTTTGAGTGTAGTAAACTGTACGGACGACGAAGTGAAAGTGGAATTCTCTAAACCGGATCCGGAAGCAGGAAAAGCTGCACTCGGTGCTTTAGAGAAGGCTATTGAAGAATTTAGAGAAGGATTGATTGACGTCATCGTGACGGCTCCGATCAATAAACATACCATTCAGTCGGAAGGATTTTCATTTCCCGGACATACCGAATATATTGAGGAGAGACTGGGTGATGGAAGTAAATCATTGATGATCCTGATGAAGGACGACTTTCGGGTGGCACTGGTAACAGGGCATATTCCCGTACGTGATATTGCTTCAACCATTACTAAAGAACTTATTCAGGAGAAAATTGCTATTTTTAATCGCTCCCTGAAGCAGGATTTTGGTATTGGTGCACCACGTATTGCTGTACTGGCTCTGAATCCTCATGCAGGAGATGAGGGGTTACTTGGTACCGAAGAGCAAGAGATTATTATCCCGGCAATTCAGGAAATGGCTGCTAAAGGAATACTTTGCTACGGTCCTTATCCGGCTGACGGATTTATGGGCTCGGGTAACTTTACTCATTTTGATGGTGTGCTGGCTATGTATCATGACCAGGGATTGGCACCATTCAAGGCATTGGCTATGGATGAAGGGGTAAACTATACGGCCGGACTTCAGGTAGTACGTACTTCGCCGGCTCATGGAACAGCATATGATATTGCCGGAAAAGGACTGGCTTGTGAAGACTCTTTCCGTCAGGCAATCTATGTGGCAATAGATGTGTTCCGCAATCGCCTGCGTGATAAAGAAGCTCATGTTAATCCGTTGAGAAAACAATATTACGAGAAACGTGATGACAGTGATAAGTTGAAGCTTGACACTGTGGATGATGATGTATAAACAAAAACACAAGAAGGAATTTATAGTGCGATTATGACGAAAGCGGAAATTCAACAAGTAAAACTTAGGTTCGGTATTATTGGTAATACAGAGGCTTTGTCGCGCGCCATTGATGTTGCCATCCAGGTTGCACCCACTGACTTGTCCGTGTTGATAACCGGAGAAAGTGGTGTGGGAAAGGAGAGCTTTCCGCAGATTATTCATCAGTATAGCCGTCGCAAACATGGGCAATACATTGCAGTAAACTGTGGTGCTATTCCTGAGGGCACAATTGATTCTGAACTGTTTGGACATGAAAAAGGAGCTTTTACGGGAGCAATTGGCGAACGAAAGGGATACTTTGGCGAAGCTGATGGTGGAACAATATTTCTGGATGAAGTAGGGGAATTGCCTTTACCAACTCAGGCTCGTTTGCTTCGTGTACTTGAGAGCGGAGAGTTTATCAAGGTAGGTTCATCAAAAGTACAGAAGACGGATGTACGTATCGTTGCTGCTACTAATGTTAATCTGACACAGGCTATTGCGGACGGACGTTTTCGCGAAGATCTGTACTATCGTCTCAATACGGTTCCTATTCAGATACCTCCTTTGCGTGAACGTGGTGAAGATGTGTTGTTACTATTCCGTAAGTTTGCCAGTGATTTTGCCGAGAAGTATCGTATGCCTGCTATTCAGCTGACAGAAGATGCCAAACAGGTGTTACTAGCTTATCCATGGCCGGGAAATGTGCGCCAGCTAAAGAATATAACAGAACAGATTTCGATTATAGAAACCAATCGTGAGATTAACGCAGCTATTTTGCAAACATATCTCCCGGCTCAGAACACGCAACGTCTGCCGGCTTTGTTCGGAATAAAAGATAATAAAGGGTTTGAGAGTGAACGTGAGATTCTTTATTCGGTTTTGTTTGATATGAGACAGGAAGTATCTGAATTGAAGAAGATGGTTCACAATTTGATGGCAGAGAAGGGAAGTGTGCCCATTGTGGCACCTACGCCACCTTCAACAATGCCTACAATCATTCATACGGTGAAGGCTCCCTGCCCGGTAGATGATGATATACAAGATACGGAAGAGTATGTGGAAGAGTCTCTTTCTTTGGATGAAGTGGAGAAAGAAATGATACGTAAAGCCCTGGATAAACATCATGGGAAGAGAAAAAGTGCAGCTCAGGATTTGAATATTTCGGAACGCACCCTCTACAGAAAAATAAAAGAATATGGATTGGAATAAAAAAATACCACAATGGATGTTATTACTGGCTTTGCCGGTAATACTTCTGGCGTGTACAGTCTCTTATAAGTTTAATGGGGCGTCTATTAATTATGATAAAGTAAAGACAATCTCAATTGCTGATTTTCCTATAAAATCTGCTTATGTTTATCAGCCTTTGGCAAATAAGTTTAATGACGATTTAAAAGATATTTTTACTCGTCAGACTCGTTTGCAATTGGTGAGAAATGCCAATGCTGATTTGCAGATTGAAGGAGAAATAACAGGTATAAATGTGTATAATGAAGCTGTTTCGGCTGATGGGTTTTCTTCAAAAGCAAAAGTAACTGTTACAGTTAATGTTCGTTTTGTGAATAATACCAATCATGCAGAAGACTTCGAACAACAATTTTCGGCTTTCCGTTCCGACCTCGATCCGAATTCATTATTACCGAATATACCGGATGCAACGATTGCTGAAATAACGAAAGAGATAACTGATCAGATATTTAATGCGACAGTGGCAAATTGGTAATTTGAATGACTTCTGCTAACCTTCAACAATGGATTCAGCACCCCGAGATGCTGAATAAGGATACGTTGTATGAGCTTCGGACGATGCTTACACGCTATCCTTATTTTCAAACGCTGTGGTTACTATATTTAAAGAATTTGTATTTATTACACGACATTACATTCGGGGCCGAATTACGTAAAGCAACTCTTTATGTGGCCGACCGACGCTCACTTTTCTACCTCATAGAAGGAGATAAGTATATATTGCAATCCCGTAAAAAGAAAACAACCTCTGTAGATGAATTGCCGGAAATAGAGCCGAATCTTGATCGCACTTTAGCGTTGATAGATGCTTTTTTGTCTACTGTACCGGAAGAAGTAACTTCTCAGACCAGCCTGGATTATACGACGGACTATACGGCTTATTTACTACAGGATGATGGTATTTCTACCGATGATGAAACCGAAGCACCCAAACTTCGTGGCTTTGAACTGATTGATGGGTTTATTGAAAAAAGTGAGAGTGAACCGGCTCTTAAGTTACAACCTTTGCCAGATGGAAATTTATCAGGAGAAGAATCTCCGGAACAATCTTCTTCCGAAGAATTGAGTACCGAAGAAGAAGAGGAGGATGATAGCTGTTTCACAGAAACATTGGCTAAAATCTATGTTAAACAGCAAAGATATTCCAAAGCTCTTGAAATTATTAAAAAATTAAGTTTGAAATATCCAAAAAAAAATGCTTACTTTGCAGATCAAATAAGATTTTTAGAAAAACTGATTATTAACGCTAAATCAAAATAACAAAAAATGTACTTATTATTCGTTATCTTAATGGTCATTGCAGCCATATTGATGTGCTTTATTGTACTGATTCAAAATTCTAAAGGTGGTGGTCTTGCATCCGGCTTCTCATCATCCAATGCAATAATGGGCGTTCGCAAAACTACAGATTTTTTGGAAAAAGCTACTTGGGGATTGGCAGCATTCATGGTTATAATGAGTATTGCTACAGCTTATGTTGTCCCTACTAATGCATCCAGAGGACAGGATGTAATTCTGGAACAAGCTCAGCAAGAAGAAAAAACAAATCCGTATAACCTGCCTTCGGGTACAGCTGCACCTGCTACTGAAGCACCTGCTGCAGAAACACCGACTGCACCTGCAACAGAAACTCCTGTGGCAGAATAATTACAGATGGAAAGTTAAAGAAAAAGAGAAGAGGCTATAAATCCAGGGGATTTGTAGCCTTTTTTTGTTAATAAAATAGAACTATGACGGAACAATTAAAAAAGAAATTGAATGACTCTGTGGCTACCCGTTGGGGAGCATTAGCCATTGTTGCCTTTACTATGATGGCAGCCTATTATGTGAATGATGTAATGGCGCCATTGAAAAACATGTTGGAATCAGATTTGGCATGGACCAGTACGGAGTTTGGCTTTTTCACGGGAGCATACAGCTTCCTGAATGTATTCTTGCTGATGCTGATTTGGGGAGGATTGATTCTGGATCGCTTTGGTATTCGTTTCACCGGAAAGTTGGCAGCTATCCTGATGGTAGTAGGTACGGGATTGGAATACTATGCTATTACAGCTCTGGCTGGAGATGAATCACTTATATTTGGATATAAAACCGGGGTATTTGTCGCTTCTGCCGGTTACTCTATTTTTGGAGTGGGAGCTGAAGTAGCCGGTATTACTGTTTCTAAAATTATAGCTAAATGGTTTCGTGGAAAGGAGATGGCCACTGCTATGGGGGTACAGGTTGCCTTGGCACGTATCGGTTCCCAGGCTGCTTATTCTGTAGCTATACCTTTGGCACGTAATTTTAGTATTGATACTCCTCTGTTGATTGGTTTTGTATTACTTATAGGAGGGTTAGTTGCCTTTTTTGCCTTCTCTATGATGGACAAAAAGCTGGATAAGCAAGTAGAGGCTTCTACTGAGGATGGAGATGAGGACAAGTTCTCCTTTAAAGATGTAAAGCACATTCTTACCAATCCGGGATTTTGGTTGATTGCATTGTTGTGCGTGCTGTTCTATTCTTGTGTTTTTCCGTTCCAGAAGTTTGCATCCGAGCTGATGATTGGTAAATATGGGATTGATGAAAGCGTGGCTGGTTCTATTGTGGGCCTGCCTGCTTTGGGAGCATTGATACTGACTCCGGTTTTTGGTGGTCTGGTTGATAAACGTGGAAAAGCTGCTTCTATTATGATGTTGGGTGCAGCTATGTTGATTTGTGTTCACTTTATTTATGCAATTCCCAGCATTGATAATTGGCTTGTAGCAATTGTTTTGATGATTATTCTGGGCATTGCTTTTTCTCTGGTACCTTCGGCCATGTGGCCTTCTGTGGCAAAAATATTCCCTGTAAATCAGTTAGGAACGGCATATGCTCTTATTTTCTTTATACAGAATATAGGTCTGTGGGGTATTCCTACTCTTATTGGTTGGGTACTTGATACCTATTGTGTAGTGGGAACAAGTGGAAATGCTAACGAGTATGACTATACAATCCCGATGTGTATTTTTACAGGTTTAGCCACCTTGTCTTTGTTTGTCGCTTTCTTGTTAAAGGTAGTTGATAAAAAGAAGGGATATGGTTTGGAATTACCCAATATAAAGAAATAAATGTATGGCTGCGAAAGAAAAGATCAACTTGTTGGAGGTTATTCCCTTCCGCAGTGCACACATTACAACCAAAAAGGAAAGCGATGGCACTATTGTCATCGCTTTTCCCCGGTTTAAGTATGAATGGATGCAACGTTTTTTACTACCCAAAGGAATGCCCTCTGATATTCATGTACATCTTGAAGAACATGGTACTGCCGTGTGGGAGCAAATAGATGGCAAAAGTACGATACGTGAGATAATAGAAAAACTCGCAGATCACTTCAACCATGAAGAGAACTACGAGTCTCGGATACTTGCTTATTTTTCTCAGTTACAAAAAGATGGATTTGTCAAACTGACAATTAACGAATAAAAATAGCCCATAATATAACGGCGCATGCCAATAGAACCCCGATGATAATGAGAGTTCCGAACACAAAGTAACGGTCATCGGCTTCTTTCTTTTCTTTGGATTGCCGGATGATACGTCCCATTTCCTCAGGAGTCGTGTCGGGTAGGGGATAGGGTGTTTTCGTTTGTAAGCGTTTCATCCTCTCGTTGGTTCGCGCTCTGCGTAAGTTGGCAGAGTCTCTGCCTTCTTTCAATCGACGGATCATGTCGAGCATATGTCCTTCGCCACCCATATTATAAGTTATTTAGAGAATGAATAATAGTCGTTTATTTCCCTTCTTCCCTGTCAACTTTAACCAGACCACCGGTAACCGGATTGAATGTTACTTTAATCGTTGAGTTTTTGTTGAATAATGTAGGTGCCAGATATTCTACTGTTCCGAATTGAGTAACAGGCACTTCATCTTCAAATAACACATCTTTTCCCTGAGTCAGTAAAATAGAAGCTTTGCCTGGTACGTTGTAGGCCACACCATCTACCTTTTTCTTACCGTCGTCCTGTGGAATATTAACTGTTTTCAGATTTTTCAGGGTAATATAAACCGGTTCGCCTGCAAGGTCATTGTTGGCTACCACGCCCAGTTTCTTTGAGAATCGGAAAGCTACTTCATTATTCATCTCCTTTGCGGGATTCAGGCGAATCGTATATATTTTCTCTTCTCTATTGTATGTGCCAGAGAACATTTCTGTCATAGCCCGCTCCTGCTCTTCCAGATTGTCAAGCATCAGTTTGAGTTGTGCTCCGTCTTTGGGCATGTTGTCTGCTTGTCCGCGTACCAGCGCATTTTTACTTTCACGGATGTTGTAGATTTCTTTTGCCACGAGTTCTGCCATTTTAGCTGTTGAGTTGGCCATTAAGATCTCTTCTGTGAGGAAATCTCTTGGATTAACCTTTTTCTGTGCAGGTACAATTGTCTTGGCAGGCAGAGTCTTTTTTCCCTCGATAGGTACATTGATTGATTTGATAATTCCATCCTCTGTCAGTTCAATTAACGGAGCTACGGTTTTATCTTTCATCTTTACGAAATATACATTCTCTTTATCGGGTATACCTACCGGTTTTACTTTTACGCTTGTTAATTCCCAATATTCTTTCGGATCAACAGATATGTTGTTTAGCCGCAGGTAGCGATCTGCATATTTACCAAATTCTCCCGGTGTATATGTTGTTTTATTAACTTTGACTTCGAGCTCTATCTGTGTTTTGGGAAGTGCATAGGTTACTCCGTAATCTTTGCCTCGCATTACACCAGCCACAACATCTGTTTGAGCAGATATCATAGTGGTGGCAGCCAACAGTCCTGTCAATATGATTAGTTTTTTCATTTCTGTCTATTTTTAACTGGTTTAGAAAACAAAGTTAATGAACTTATTCGGAAATTCATAAGTTCTTAACCTTTATTCGCTTACAAGTCTCCATGCCATAGGCAGATTGTTGACGATATCTCCTGCTGTAAGCCCAATTGTACCTAACTTTTTACGAGCGAAGTCACCGGCAAGTCCATGGACGAATGTTCCGGTCTTGGCAGCTTCTTCTGCCGTATAACCCTGAGCGAGTAATGCCAGAATGATGCCTGTCAACACATCTCCGCTTCCGGCAGTAGCCATTCCCGGATTGCCGGTGGGGTTAAAGAAACATTTTCCGGTTGGAGTGATGATAGCAGAATAGGCACCTTTTAATACAATATGTACTTTGGCGGTACGGGCAAGCTCTATTGCTTTGGTCAGGCGTTCATAAGAATCCTGGCATTTACCTACCAGGCGTTCCAACTCTTTGGGATGAGGAGTAAGGATTGAACCTTTGGGTAGGTTGGTCAGTGCATGGCGATGATTGGCCAATATGTTCAGTGCATCCGCATCTACTACCAAAGGAGTCTGGCAGCCATTCAATTGTTCCAGCAGTGCAGCTTCTGTTTCTTCGTTTCGTCCCAATCCCGGTCCTACGCCTACTGCCTGATAGTCATCCGTATCTGTTGGTATGGCAAAACAAGTCTCACTGGCGTCTTGCTCCACTATTGCTTCGGGAACCGCTGTCTGTAAAATGTTATTGTTGCAAATAGGAGCATGCACAGTGAGTAAACCTACCCCCGAGCGTAAACATGCACGAGCCGACAGTATCGATGCTCCTGCCATTCCGCGTGAACCGGCTATCAATAGTGCATGACCAAAGTTTCCTTTGTGCGAAAATCTCTTTCGGGGTTTGATAATAGACCGTATATCCTCCACTTCCAACATTTCATAGTTGGTATCTAACTCCTCGATGCCTTCCTGGCTCAGGTTGATGTCAAGTAACTCCCATTCTCCGATGAATTCAGCATTTTCAGCAAAAAGAAAAGCAAGTTTAGGCAGTTGCAGGCTGAAGGTAACATCGGCCCGGATGATGTTGGCCCGGACATTAAATGTATTCTCTTCTCCCATCAGTCCCGAAGGAATATCAATGGATGCTACAGTAGCAGGTGAAGAGTTAATGTATTTGACTACTGCTGCAAACCCTCCGCTGAGAGGCTTGTTCAATCCGGAACCAAATAAACCGTCGATAACCAGATGTTCATCCGTCAAGGGCGGTGGAGCGAATTGCGTACTTACTTCGTGGAAGGTTATTTCGTCCATGATCTCTACCAGTTCTTTATTGGCCTGGCAATCGGGTGAAAGTTCTCCTTTGGTGTTGAAAAGGAAAACTTCTACTTTATACCCTTTTTCTGCCATCATACGGGCTACGGCAAGGGCGTCTCCTCCATTATTGCCAGGTCCGGCAAATACAGTAACCGGGGTTTCGTTATCCCAGCGGTTAGTGATGGCTTCTGTTAGTGCATTGGCTGCACGCTCCATCAGTTGGATTGACTGAATGGGTTCATGCTCAATGGTATAAGCATCCAGCTTCTTGATAGTGTTACTTGGAAATATTTTCATGATTTGTTTCTTTAATTTTCTGACTCGCAAAGATAGTAATTATTTGTCCGATTAAAACTTGTTTTAGTATGAATCCTTTGCTCCTTTCGGCTACTTAAGTAACCCGAAAGATTTCATACAATACTTTTTTTTGTAGTTGTTTCAATGCATTGAGAAAAAATTCTCAATACGTCGAGAAACTTTTCTCAATAGGTTGAGAGTAAATTCTCAATAGGTTGAAACAAAATTCTCATAGTAATGAAACAGGATGAAACACATTGTTTCTTTCACCTTTAGTTGCATATTTTTTACGGAATAAAAGTACTTTTTCGTACCTTTGCGTCCCATAAACTACTAAACACTCTACTTATGGGAGCATTACAAGGGCATCCAAAGGGCCTTTATTTAATCTTTGCAACAAGCACAGCAGAACGTTTCAGCTATTACGGTATGCGTGCTATTTTTATTCTTTTTTTAACTCAGGCTCTACTTTTTGATACCGAAGCAGCAGCATCCATTTATGGTAGCTATACCGGATTGGTATATTTAACTCCGTTGATTGGCGGATATATAGCCGATAAGTATTGGGGGATACGCCGTTCTGTTTTTTGGGGTGCTGTAATGATGGGGGTAGGACAGTTAATGATGTTTCTGAGTGCCTCCATGCTCGATAAAGCGGAACTGTCACATTGGTTGATGTATGGTGGCCTGACCTTTCTTATATTAGGAAATGGTTCATTCAAACCTACTGTATCGTCATTGGTAGGACAACTTTATAAACCGGGAGATAAGCGTCTTGATGCAGGCTATACCATTTTTTATATGGGAGTGAATGTGGGCTCTTTTATTGCTCCTTTGGTTTGTGGCTATTTTGGAGATACCGGTAATCCGGAAGATTTTAAATGGGGTTTTCTGATTGCTGCATGTATGATTGTATTTACTATCCTTTTGTTTGAAACGCAGAAGAACAAGTATTTGATATCTCCTGACGGTGAACCGCTGGGTATAATTCCGGACGCGAAGAAGGAGAAAAAGATGGATACTGAAGAAAAAATAGCTCATCCGCAACTAAGCCGGAGCCAGAAAAGGCGGAATATTTTTCTATTAGTGCTTCTTACACTAGTATTGGGCAGTCTCTTTTATCTTTGGTTTGGCGACGAATGGGTCAGTATCGGTATATTCACCGCTTGCATCGTGTTTCCTACCACCATTTTATTGGATGGTTCATTAACAAAGATCGAACGTAGCCGTATTTTTGTAATTTACATTGTAGCATTCTTCGTCATCTTCTTTTGGGCAGCTTATGAACAGGCCGGTGCTTCCTTAACTCTCTTTGCTGCCGACCAGACGAATCGTGATATCTTAGGTTGGGAGATGCCGGCTTCCTGGTTTCAGTCTTTCAATCCGTTTTTTGTGGTAATACTTGCCTATATAATGCCGGGCGTCTGGGCTTTTCTCAACAAACGGAATATGGAGCCTTCTTCACCTACCAAGCAAGCTATTGGTCTGTTACTTTTATCTTTGGGATACCTCTTTATTTGCTTTGGAGTGAAAGATGCCCAACCGGGTGTGAAAGTAAGTATCATCTGGCTGACAGGGCTTTATTTTATTCATACAATGGGTGAGATAGCTTTGTCGCCCATTGGCTTGTCGATAGTAAATAAACTGACTCCGATTCGTTTTGCCTCCCTTATGATGGGAATCTGGTATCTTTCTACTGCTACTGCCAATAAATTTGCCGGGATGCTTGCCGGGCTTTACCCCGAGGCAGGTAAAGTAAAAACACTCTTTGGATATCAGATTGCAAATATGTACGACTTCTTTATGGTGTTCGTCATTATGTCGGGCATTGCGTCCCTTATTCTGTTCCTTCTCTCGAAGAAATTGCAAAAGATGATGCATGGAGTGGAATAAAAATTGTATTTTTGCATCCAACTTTTTTAAATAATCGGTTATGGACACCATTCAGATAAAAGACAAATTGTTCACTGTTTCCATTAAAGAACAGGATATTCAAAAAGAAGTAATTCGTGTAGCGAACGAAATTAACCGGGACCTGGCAGGTAAGAACCCTTTGTTCCTCAGTGTGCTGAACGGTTCGTTCATGTTTACTGCCGATCTGTTGAAACATATCACTATCCCTTGCGAGATTTCTTTCGTGAAACTGGCTTCTTATCAGGGAATCACTTCAACGGGAGTTATCAAAGAAGTGATCGGTCTGAACGAAGACATTGCCGGCCGCACGGTAGTTATCGTAGAAGATATTGTAGATACAGGCTTTACGATGCAGCGTTTGCTCGAGACATTGGGTACCCGAAATCCGGAGACTATACATATTGCTTCTCTGCTGGTGAAGCCCGACAAACTGAAAGTGGATTTGAATATCGAATATGTAGCAATGGAAATACCGAACGATTTTATTGTTGGTTACGGACTCGATTATGACGGTTTCGGGCGAAACTATCCGGACATTTATACTGTGGTAGACTAAATTCAAATACAAACTAATTTATAGGTAAAAAAGATGTTGAACATTGTAATTTTCGGTGCTCCCGGTTCAGGAAAGGGAACACAGAGTGAACGTATTGTAGAAAAGTATGGTATCAATCACATCTCTACCGGAGATGTTTTGCGTGCAGAAATTAAAAATGGTACAGAGTTGGGCAAGACTGCTAAAAGTTATATTGATCAGGGACAACTGATTCCCGACGCACTGATGGTAGACATTCTGGCCAGCGTTTTTGATAGTTTTGAGGATAGTAAGGGAGTTATTTTTGATGGTTTCCCAAGAACTATTCCGCAAGCAGAAGCGTTGAAAGTAATGTTGAAAGAACGTGGACAGGATATTTCTGTAATGCTTGACCTGGATGTTCCCGAAGATGAGTTGATGACTCGCCTTATCAAACGCGGAAAGGATTCAGGACGTGCCGATGACAACGAAGAAACAATCAAAAAACGTCTTGTAGTATATAATACTCAGACTTCACCCTTGAAAGAATTCTATAAAGGTGAAGGAAAATACCAACACATCAATGGGCTTGGCTCAATGGATGGTATTTTTGAGGAAATATGTAAGGCGGTAGATACATTATAAATAATTAGAGTAGTTAAGTAGTGAGTAGTAAGTAGTTAAGTAGGAATGCTGGCGTAATCATCTGAAGATCTTTTAGTATGGCAAAAAGCTCATAAATATGTTTTAAATATTTATCGGGTGACTAAAGGCTTTCCTAAAGAAGAGATGTTCGGATTGGTTAATCAAATGCGACGTGCCTCTGCTTCTATTACTGCTAACATTGCAGAAGGATTTGTAAGAGTAGGGCAGAAAGATAAATTACACTTTTACAACATATCACAAGGCTCATTGGAGGAAACAAGAAACTTCGTTATTCTTTCCAAAGACCTGGGATATATTTCAGAAGAAGATAAAACAGTACTCCTGGGGTTGGCTTCTGAAGTGAGTAGAATGCTGAATGCTTATTGTCAAGGTCTGCTGAAATATTACTAAATCCATCTTCTACTTACTACTTAACTACTAAATTCTAACTACTAAATATTATGGCTGAATCGAATTTTGTTGATTACGTAAAGATATACTGTCGCTCAGGTAAGGGCGGAAGAGGCTCTACGCACATGAGGCGCGAGAAATATGTTCCTAACGGTGGTCCTGATGGGGGCGATGGCGGAAGAGGAGGCCATGTTATTTTGCGAGGTAACCGTAACTACTGGACGTTGCTCCATCTGAAGTATGACCGTCATGCGATGGCTACTCATGGAGAATCCGGTAGTAAAAACAAGAGTTTTGGTAAGGACGGTGTAGACAAAATAATTGAAGTGCCTTGTGGAACAGTGGTATACAATGCTGAAACAGGAGAGTATATCTGTGATGTGACCGAACATGGACAGGAAGTTATCTTGTTGAAAGGTGGACGCGGTGGACAAGGAAACTGGCATTTCAGAACGGCTACCCGACAGGCACCCCGCTTTGCACAACCCGGTGAGCCGATGCAGGAAATGACGGTAATCATGGAGTTGAAACTTTTGGCTGATGTGGGGTTAGTGGGGTTCCCCAATGCGGGTAAGTCTACACTATTGTCTGCTGTTTCTGCTGCTAAGCCCAAAATAGCCGACTATCCGTTTACTACACTGGAACCCAATTTAGGTATTGTTTCTTATCGCGACGGGAAATCGTTCGTGATGGCCGATATCCCCGGAATTATTGAAGGTGCCAGTGAAGGTAAGGGACTTGGATTGCGATTCCTGCGTCATATTGAGCGCAACTCTCTTTTGTTATTCATGGTCCCGGCAGATAGTGATGATATCCGTAAGGAATATGAAATACTGCTGAATGAACTGAGTACCTTTAATCCGGAAATGCTTGATAAGCAGCGTGTACTCGCTATTACAAAAAGTGATATGCTCGATCAGGAGTTGATGGATGAGATAGAACCTACGTTGCCTCAGGGGATTCCGCATTTGTTTATTTCTTCTGTTTCTGGTTTGGGAATTTCAGCATTGAAAGATATCCTGTGGGAAGAGTTGAATAAAGAAAGCAATAAGATAGAGGCTATTGTACATCGTCCTAAGGATGTAAGTCGCTTGCAGGAAGAACTCAAAGCCATGGGAGAGGATGAAGATCTTGAATATGAGTATGAGGACGGCGATGATGACGATGATCTGGATTATGAATACGAAGAAGAGGATTGGGAAGAGAAATGATTTCACTTACAAAAGATAAAAGAATGTTGGGATATGCATCATTGGATGTGTATTCCGACATTTTTCATTTTGTAACCACCCGTATAGGCGGGTGCAGTGAGGGGACATATGCTACATTCAATTGCTCGCCTTTTGCTGGTGACGAGATGGCATGTGTCCGCCGGAATCAGGAGATCTTGTTTGAAGCAATGCCGGAGAAGCCTCATGAATTGATTATCCCACACCAGACACATGGAACGAAGAATCTGGTGGTAGATGAAGCCTTTCTTGCTCTTTCTGAAGAGGATAGATGTATGCGTCTGGAAGGTATTGATGCCCTGATAACTCGTGAGGAAGGTTGTTGTATTTGCGTTTCTACGGCAGATTGTGTTCCTATATTGCTATATGACAGGCAGCATCAGGTGGCAGCTGCCGTTCATGCCGGGTGGCGGGGGACGGTGAATTTTATCGTTGGTCATACACTGGAACAGATGCGGACGGTTTATGGAACGGAAGGTTCGGAGGTTGTGGCCTGCATCGGTCCTGGTATTTCGTTGGAATCCTTTGAAGTCGGTGATGAGGTATATGATACCTTTCGGTTGAATGGTTTTGATATGTCACGTATCTCTTATCGTAAGGCGGAGACGGGAAAATATCATATCGATCTGTGGGAGGCCAATCGCCAGCAATTGCTTGACTTTGGTGTCCCCGGTTGCCAGATCGAAGTATCGGGCATTTGTACTTATATTCATCATGATGAATTCTTTTCGGCACGAAGGTTGGGCATCACCTCAGGGCGTATTTTATCGGGAATAATGAAGAGAGTAACAGAGCCATAGAGTGATAGGTTATAAAGTTATAGAGTTATGTTTTTAGCTTTTATAGTCTTCATACCTATGACCCTATAACTTTATAATCCTCACCTCTTCCATAGCTCTATAATTCTATAATTTTTTTATGATAACAGTATCTGGAGAAATAAAAGAAGCATGTCCCGGTTTTGCGGGAGTAGCAGTCTATGCAGAAGTCAAAAACACAGCTTACTGTAAAGGACTTTGGGAGGAGATAAATGCTTTTACTAAAGAATTGACTTCGACTACACGGATGGAAGATATTAAGTTGCAGCCAGCTATTGCTGCTACACGTGAGGCATATAAACGTTGTGGTAAAGATCCGGGACGTTACCGTCCTTCGGCTGAGGCTTTGCGCAGACGTTTAATGCGTGGTATTCCATTGTATCAGATAGATACGCTGGTTGATTTGATTAATCTGGTGTCGCTTCGTACCGGTTATTCCATTGGTGGTTTTGATGCCGATAAAATAAAGGGGACAACATTGGAATTGGGGATCGGAAAAGCAAATGAACCTTTTGAAGGTATTGGCAGAGGTGTGCTGAATATTGAAGGATTACCCGTATACAGGGATGAAATAGGAGGCATAGGTACGCCTACCAGTGATAATGAACGAACAAAGATGGGATTGGATACTACTCATATCCTTGCAATAGTCAATGGATATAGTGGTGTGGACGGATTGGCTGAAGCGGCTGATATGATACAGGAATTATTAAAAAAATATGCCGGTTGTGATAGTGCGCAACTATTTTTCTTTGAATAATTATCGAAAGCATGGAAAACACATTGATTTGGCTATTATGCACTCTTTTTTCTATAGTAAATAATGTAGATTTACCCGAGAAACCACACTTTTCAAGTATGGAGATCAATCATATCCGGGTAGCGACACCGGGATTATTTACTAAGGATGAGAGTCTCTTGTTGCATTTAGACACTCTGACAGAGAATGAATACGCTTTTCCATTGCCTGGTGCAAAGGTTATTTCTCCGTATGGAACCCGGAGAGGACATAGTGGAGCGGACTTAAAAACGTGTGCCGGCGATACGATACGTGCTGCTTTTTGCGGAGTTGTGCGAATGTCAAAACCTTATGCTGCTTATGGAAATGTAGTGGTGATTCGGCATTCGAACGGACTTGAGACCATTTATAGTCATAATGTGAAGAATCTGGTGCAGAGTGGAGATAGGGTATTAGCCGGGCAACCAGTGGCTTTGACCGGACGTACAGGACGGGCTACGACAGAGCATTTGCATTTTGAAACCCGAATTAACGGACAACATTTTAATCCGGATCTCATTTTTAATTTGAAAGAAGGTACTTTACGTAAAGAGTGCGTTCAATGTGCAAAAAAAGGAAATGGAATATTGGTGAAAGCAATAGCCAAAAAGTAATGGGTTGAAACAGGCTCAACTGTTTTTAGTGAGGGTGTTAAAAGTCTGATAGGACCTTTAATGGGTGTCTTCGGAAACGCAGATTTACGCAAATACAATTTAGCTTGTTTAAATAGATTCATTTCTGTATGGTATTTCACCACAGAGGTAGCAGAGGACACGGAGTTTAAATCTTTTAAAACGCAGATGATCGCAGATTCCCACAAAGGGAAATAACGATAAAACAAAGAACTGCAGTCTTTTAATCTGCGTTCATCTGTGATCATCCGCGTTTCATCAGAGAAAATAATATCTCTGTGCTCTCCGTGTCCTCCGTGGTGAACAGCTTCATGTCCATACTTATTTATTCTTAGCAAACTGAATACATACAGGTTTGCTCATCTTTATATCCTTACCGGTATTTTTAAGTAATCCGCTTACTGTGTCTCTTTCGAAAACCTGGATCATATTACTATCCCGGCAGGCTACCAACAAAAACTTTCCGTTAGGAGTTATATTAAAATGACGTGGATGAAGGCCTGTTAGCTGATAACCAACTTTAGCCAGTGTGCCTTTTTCCGGATTCACTTCAAAGATGGCAATTCCATCCTCTTTCAGTCTGTTGCTCGCATATAAATACCTTCCATCCGGACTCAGGTGGATATCTGCACTACCTCTTGCCTGTATGGTATCTGCTACAATTGTTTGTATTTCATTCAGTCTCCCGTCCGAATAAGTGAAAGCAATTACTTTTCCGGACAATTCGTTTATTAAATAAGCATACTTTCCGTCTTTACTGAATATCAGGTGTCTTGGACCAGATCCGGGCTGAATGTTTACAGCCTCGGACAGAGGTCGTGGCAACTCCTCTTTTGAATGTACCGCATAACGTAATATACGGTCGGCACTGAAGTCTGTAGCAAAAATATAATTACCATCCGGAGAGAAGAGCGTACAATGAATATGTGGAGTAGCCTGCCTGTCCAGGTCCGGTCCTGAAGCTGTACCTTGAAACAGCGTATCGACTGATTCCAAAGAACCATCATACCGGATAGGGAAAACAGACATTGTGCCACCACTGTAATTGGCAGTAAGCACTTTTTTCCCATCGGTAGCTACGTAGCATGGATCTTCTCCTTTTGTTCTTTGTTTGTTCAAAAGGGTCAATGTACCCTTCTCTTTGTCAAAGGCAAAAGCATTGATAGAAGCTGTTGTGTCGTTCTCTTCGCTGACAGCGTATACAAATCGATTGTCGGGTGAGAGGGTGAGATAGGAGGGGTTTGATACTTCTATTTCACTAAGTGGAGTTGCCACGCCGCTCTCTTCATTGAAACGAAATGTATAAATGCCTTTACTGCTACCTGATGTATAAGTACCCACCAGCATAGTCAATTCATGTTCTGCCCGTTGTTGAGATGCATTGCGGGTAGTACAGGCGGATGACAGCATACTGGCGGCACACAGGCCGATAACCAATCTGAACATAATTTATTTCTTTTTCAACTGCTCCAGTTTCACTTCTGAGATACCCACGCGGTCACTGCCCAGTACGATACGCAGGTCGCTTGCGGTGGTTCCCTTGAAACGGAAAGGAAGCAGTTTGTTATACTCTTTTACAGTGCCTGAGTATACGGTAAGGAATTGCCCTCCGCCACCCGAGAGCTGAATTTCAAATTCGGCTGGTAGTCCGTTGGCGCGGCTGAAGGCTATGGAAACTCCGTCTACTTTGGCTCCGTTCTCAAGAGCAAAGGTAATATAATCTCCTTTATTTCCTTCCCAGACAGTGGATAAATTGTTATCAAGTACATTATTCTTCATTTCTCCGTTAGTACTGGCACTGACAGGGTCGGCTGTTTTTGTTTGTCCTGTCTCTATGGCACCATACTCTTTTACAGTCAGGATATCACTTAACCGAATATCTTCCGAAGAAGCACCCAGCATGATACTGAAGTCTCCCGGTTCTACTACCCAATCGTTTTTGGCGTTGAGAAGTTCCAGTGCTTTGCGGTCGAGAGTGAACGATACTTCTTTCGTTTCGCCCGGTTGCAGATGAATACGTTCAAATCCTTCAAGATTTTTTTCGTAGGTAGTGACGCTACTCAGGATATCGCGTACATAAAGTTGCACCACTTCATCTCCGGCACGTTTTCCGGTATTGGTTATTTTACAACGCACTTGCACCTTTTGGTTGGGAGTAATGATTTTGGGAGAAATACTGATATCCGAATATTCAAATGTAGTATAACTCAGCCCATACCCAAATGGATAAAGGGCACCGTTCACACGCGACATATTACCTTTCGGTCCGGGATTCTTACCACCGTCAATTTGCGAAGAAGGTTTGCAGGGGAAGTTAAAGGGGATCTGGCCTACACTTTTCGGGAAAGTGACTGTAAGCTTACCACCCGGATTATAATCACCAAACAGTACATCGGCTACTGCCGTTCCTCCTTTCGATCCCGGATACCAGGCTTCTATAATGGCAGGTACAAATTTATCTGCCCAGTTTACAGAGAGCGGACGTCCGTTGATAAGTATCAGTACAACTGGTTTGCCTGTAGCCTGTACTGCTTTCAGCAGGTCAAGCTGACGTCCCGGAAGATCAAGACTGCTGCGGGATTTATTTTCTCCGCAGGTCCGTTGTCCGCCACCCAGTACCACCACTGCTACATCTGCCTCTTTGGCTTGTGCCACTGCTTTGTCTATTTCGTTCTGTTCGTCGTTTGTCAACGGATAATCAATGATTTCTGACTCCGGCCAGTTGGCATCTACCAATTCACAACCTTTGGTGTAGAGTACCTCGGCTTTTCCGTCTACTTTTTGACGGATACCGCTGAGCACGGTAGTTACATCCACTGCTAATGGTCCGTAATGAGTCAGTGCATAGGCTGTTTCGTCTGCATTGGGGCCGCAGACAGCTATCTTCCTGATAGAAGCTACATCCAATGGAAGTGTGTTCTTGTCATTTTTTAGTAGTACAATCGACTCGCGGGATGCCTGCAAAGCTACGATTTCATTTTCTTCTTTCTCTACTTCTTCATCTGCTCCTTTCAAATCTGTCTGATAGGGAGTATCAAAAAGTCCGACGAGGAATTTTACCCGCAGAATATCACGTACACGGTCATTGATAATCTCTTCACTTAGTCCGCCTTCTTGCACCAGTTCCCGTAAAGGAAGTACGTATGAATCCGGAGAGCGGAAGGTACAACGCACGTTCAGTCCCGCTTCAACGCTTTGGCGCACAGCTTCTTTCATATCTTTGGCAGTACCGTGTTTTGTATAGAGGTATTCTACTGCATCACTGTCGGAAACCACATATCCGCGGAAACCCATTTGTCCGCGCAAGCGCGTCATCAGCCAGTAGTAACTGCTTTGAACAGGGAGTCCGTCATAGTCGTTATACGAACTCATCACACCCAGCAATCCGGCTTCCTGAATGACCCGTTTGAAGGGATAAACGTGTATCATTTCTACTTCGCGCGGAGACATTTGCGGATCTACACGTGCCATACCTTCACGGGCACCCTTGTTGTTGCTGTAAGCGATAAAGTGCTTTCCCGTAGCGGCTACCTGATAGTTGTGTTGCATGCCTTTTACCATTTCGATACCCAGTTCGGCTACGAGATAGGGCGATTCTCCATATACCTCTTCATAGCGTCCCCAACGCTGGTCACGTCCTACATCGAGTATGGGAGCGTATACATTGGTATATCCCAGCATGCGTGCTTCCCGACCGGTGATGAGTCCTACCTGATGGATGAGTTTACGGTTCCAGGTATGTCCTAATCCCAATTGGGTAGGAAAATTGGTTGCCTTGTAACTTTCTACTCCGCGAATTCCCTCATTGGTGAAATCTACGGGAATACCCAATCGGGTTTCTTCGATAAAGAAACGTTGTACTTCGTTTAAAGCCCAGGCATGACGCGAAGCAGGCCATACGTTCTCATTATCCGAGGGGGGTAATCCCCATTGCTGGAATCCATTGAGATGTTCGTCGATAGCTCCCATACCATCCTTCCATAACATTTGTTTCCATTCGGGAGTGGGTAATGCATCTTTCAGTACCCGTTTGTATCCATAGAGGGTCACCATTTGGCAGGTTTTCTCGTTCAGGTTCATCTGACTGAGTAAGTCTTCAATACGTGCATCGATGGGAGCAGTGGGATCTTCGTATACATCTTTAATGCCGTTTTTATTAAAATCTATCCAGCCTTTTTTATACATTTCGGTTTTTACAGGTTTGTATACGGCAGGTAACTTCATTGTTTTTTGTGCCGAAAGTATCGGAGTACTTCCCAAGAGCAGAGTCGCAATGATAAGTCTTTTCATGGTATGTGGTTTTATTAATAATATTCTGAGGGTCAAAGATAGTGTATGTTTATGATAAGGAAGGGGTAAAATAGTCCGAAAACAGGAGAAAAATGATCCGGAGAGGTACTTTTGTTTATTACTTTTAGGAAGTAGTGTAGAATGATTGATAATATTTGTGAATACATGACACAATGTCACGAAAGATTTTCTATCTTTGCAGAACTATATCTGGGGTTGACTGGATTTGACAGCGGGCAGAAATAGTGAGTAAGCATGCAGTGCGTCGTTGATTGGCACTTAAATCTCAGTCCTCAAAATTTTATCTGGCGAAACTAATTACGCTCTTGCTGCTTAATCGAATCATAGTAGATTAGCTTAATCCAGGCACCAGGTGCCAGGACGAGACATCACTCGGAAGCTGTTGCTCCGAAGCATTCCGGTTCAGTGGTGCAGTTACATCGGGGATAGCCTGAAGCGGCCTCGCGTTTTGGGTGAAACTTAAGAGGATAAGGTAATGGTTGATGGCTTTGGTTCTGCCGTTACACGAAAAATTAGGCAAAGATAAGCATGTAGAAAGCTTATGATTTCCTCGTTTGGACGAGGGTTCGACTCCCTCCAGCTCCACACAAAAAAAAGAAACCACTCTTTTAAGGGTGGTTTCTTTTTTATGTTCATCCAACAAATACGTGGTTGTCAAAAAAGTAAGTACAAGATTTTAAAAAAAGAGATGTAAGATAGTATATGAATATTTATTCTTATGTAATCGATTGATTTATAGCTAATATACATATCCTGTTTAAAGGTAAGCAAGAGTGTACACTTATGCGAATGTTAATTGTACACTTTTGCTATACTACATTGTACATTCTTGACAGACTAAAATGTACATTTTTGTAAAGTAAATCCAAAGTGTTAAAAAATGTATTAACACTATTAACAAACTGCGTATTTGTTGAATGAACTTTCGGGGTGTATATGATAGATAATAATTATTACCCTTTTTCTTTCAGAATCACATCATGTGCACCACCTTCGGTAATGCTTGTTGATGAAACCATGGTAATCTTGGCATTTTGTTGCAATTCCGGGATATTGACAGCACCACAGCTACACATGGTTGCTTTAATTTTGCCCAAAGTTACAGCAAGGTTGTCTTTCATCTTGCCTGCATAAGGTACGTAACTGTCTACACCCTCTTCGAATTTCAATGACTCCGTTCCACCCATATCATACCGTTGCCAGTTTTGTGCACGATTGGAGCCTTCACCCCAGTACTCTTTTACATAACTGTTTTTGATACATAGCTTTTTAGTAGGAGATTCGTCAAAACGGGCAAAATAACGTCCCATCATCAGGAAGTCAGCTCCCATAGCCAAAGCAAGCACCATATGATAATCTTGTACCAGGCCACCATCACTGCAAATAGGCACATAGATACCTGTTTGAGCTTTGTATTCGTCACGTGCTTTGGCTACATCCTGCAAAGCGGTTGCTTGTCCACGTCCAATACCTTTCTGTTCGCGGGTGATACAGATAGAACCTCCGCCAATGCCTACTTTTATGAAATCGGCTCCGGCTTCTACCAGATAACGGAAACCTTCTTTATCAACAACATTACCGGCACCAACCAGTACCTTGTTGCCATATTTTGTTTTGATCCATTTCAAAGTTTCATATTGCCATTCCGAGTAACCATCTGAAGAGTCGATGCAAAGTACATCTACACCGGCTTCTATCAGAGCGGGAACACGTTCCATGTAATCACGGCTATTGATTCCGGCACCTACCAACAGTTTTTTGTCCGGGCTGGATACTTCATTGGGATTTTCTTTATGACTGTCATAGTCTTTACGGAAAACGAAATAAGCCAGATGTTGTTCTTTATCAATAATAGGAAGGGTGTTGAGTTTGTGATCCCAGATTATCTGATTGGCTTCGCTTAATGTAAGCCCTACTTCACCTACAATCAGTTTTTCAAAAGGGGTCATGAAATCTTTGATCTTTTTGTCACGTGCATCTCTTGATATACGATAGTCACGACTGGTAACAAGGCCTAATAGTTTGCCATTCGGGGTACCATCGTCTGTAATCCCAATAGTAGAATGCCCTGTTTGTGCAAGCAGACGGAGTACATCGTCCAACGTATGTTCCGGTGTCAGGTTTGAATCGCTTGTTACAAAACCAGCTTTAAACTTTTTCACTTTTCGCACCATTTCTGCCTGGCTGGCAATGGGTTGTGAACCAAAGATAAAAGAAAGGCCTCCGTTACGTGCCAGCTCAATAGCCAATTCAGGACCAGATACAGATTGCATGATTGCTGAAACAAAAGGGATATTCAACTCGATTGCCGATTGTGCACCCACATTGTGTTTTACCAACGGTGTTCTCAATGAAACATTAGAGGGTACACACTGCTTGGTAGTAAGACCGGGAATAAGTAAGTATTCACCAAAAGTTCTGGAAACTTCTTCTACGTAGATTGCCATAAGAATTTTTATTTTTATGGCATGCAAAATTACTCATTTTTTTGAGATTCAAAGGTATGGGAGAACTTTTTTTATTTTTATATCTGTTTTCTTGTCGTGAATGCTTCACTCTTGTATACTTCATTTTCTCTTTTCTTGATCTTTATATTGTTCTTTTAGTTTGTATAATTACTCTTTTCCTTTCTATTTTTCAATATTTGTAGAGTCTGCTAAACAATTTGAATGTGTCATTCGTTGTTATATCAGTCGGATTGATTTTGTACGTTTCCCTCATCTCCATTATACTCAATGTCTGATCAATAAGATTGATATAAGAATATAAATAGTATTTTGTTTAATTCCTATACCATGAAGGGGCAGGGCTTGAATCGTGAAGGAGCACGTAAAATAAGATCACCTACTCACGCTGTGAATAGGGCAGCATTACTTCTTTTTAAAGTCTGCTGAATAGTTTCTGATTTTTACAAACTACTTTCTTTCAATTTAAATTTTATAAAAAAATGAAATATGCATTATTTATTGCTATAATGATGTACGGCTTAGTGTGTAATGCCGGCATCTGTAAACACGTATCAGGAAATGGAGATACAGATAACCGGTCTATTTTCCGAATTCAGCAAGACGTGTGCGGATACATGTGGTTTTTGACTTATAACGGGATAAATCGCTATGATGGCACTTCTTTGAAACACTATGATTTACATGCTGATAATGACTCGATTGACTTTTATTCAGTTAATAGTGAACTTTTTACTGATAGTAAAAAAGAGTTGTGGGTAGTTACCCGAAATGGCTATTTATTGTCTTATAACAGGATAGACGACCGTTTTGAAGGCTATTTTGACTTTCGGAAGCAGATAGAAGGAAATTTCACGTTTCTGACTCTTGACAGTTTGGATAATTTTTGGTTTTGTAGTAAAAATGAATTGTATGTCTGCTATTTACCTACCAAGGCCGTACGTCGGATACAGCACCCTTTGGGGTATATAACAGGAATATTGCCTGTGGGGAATAGTCAATATTATCTCAGCTCTGATCGGGGCGTTTTTTCTTTTTCTTTGTTGGATGAGAGTATTACAAATATTTCTCAGGAACTGTCGGGAGGGCACTGTAAGCAGATATATAATCTGTTTTACTCTCCCAAGTGGCATAGTCTTGTCATTGTTGACCGGTCGCAAGGGATAAATATTTTTGATTGCAATAATGGTGAATTACTCTGTTCTCATAAAAGCTGGAAGGATTTTCGGGTAAATAACATGAAGTTATTGGGAGAGGATAATCTTCTGATTGCTACCGATGGAGTAGGGGTTTTTCAAATGAATATGGAAAATTATCGGATCACTCCTTTTCTTGATACTGATATTGGAAAAGAAATGAGTATCCGCAGTAATCGAATTGCCGATTTGTATGTGGATGAATACCAACGCCTATGGGTTGCTGATTTTCCGGATGGAATAACGATGTATACGCCACCTGGTCAGGAAAGATATAAATGGTTCAGACACATTGCCGGAAATAGTCAGTCACTGATTAATGACAGGGTAAATGCTGTGCTGAAGGATTCGGGAGGGCACATCTGGTTTGCTACAGATAAGGGCGTTTGTTGTTTTTCTCCTGAAACCAGTCAGTGGCAGGAGCTGACATCAAACTTACCTTGTAAGTTATACACCTCTCTTTGTGAATTACCTTCGGGAGATATTTGTGTGGCCAACTATATGCATGGATTATTTCTGATTCGTAAAGATGAAATGGAAATAGGGGATAAATTTGCTGATACAATATCTGCCAATGTAGTTTTTCCAAAAGACGATACTTATGTATGGATAGGTACTGACTGTGGGTTATATTTACTAAATGGGAAAACTCAGGAATGGAAAAGGATTAAATTACCCGTGTCTTCACAACCTTTTATCCGTTCACTCTATCAGGATAAATATGGTAAACTCTATATTGGTACAGGAGGGAAGGGATTATTAGTTATAAATCAGGAAGAGGATCAGACTGAAATTTATGCCAGTGAATACATTCGTGACATTTCCTTGATTGTACCGGATGGAGATTGTATGCTGATAGGAACCGGAAAAGAACTTTATAATTTTAATCCGGTGAATAAGGAATTTCATTTACTGTTGGGGGGAATTGACTATCTTACTTCCGGAAGTTCTCTGGAGGACGGAATTTTTATGTTGGGCACCTCTATGGGAGCATTCCGGTTTGATAAGCAGGCATCATTTTCGTTGAATAGCATTCATCCATATCTGTATCTGGATAATTTTAGTATTTTACATCAACTGATTACTACTACCACGAAGAATACTCCCCTAAATCATGCTCTGAATTATACGAAAGTGCTGAATTTGAGTTATGATCAAAATACATTCTCATTTACAGCTGCTGCTATAAATTATGATGCATCTGATTTGATTTTGTATTCATGGAAATTAAATAATCGGGAGTGGACTCCACTTACCCGAAAAAATCTTATTTCTTTTTCTAATCTAACTCCGGGAGAACATCTGGTATCTGTGCGGGCAGTATCCGCGCAGAATGGTAATCCGATTTCACAAAGAAATATGCGGGTCATCATACATCCCCCCTTGTGGCAAACGAGAGGGGCTTTTTTATGCTACGGCATATTGATCGTGTTATTGGGCTTTCTGTTTGTTTATGTTTGGTTGGTATGGAGACAGAGAAACTTATCCCGGGAAACAGTGAAAGTCTTTGTTAGTGCCGCCCGTGATGTGTGCATGCCATTGACATTGATTAAAAATCCATTGGAAAATCTATGTCGGAAGTACTCTTCGGATACTCTTAAAAATATTTTGCAACAGATCAAAGGTATTGATAGTATGTTTACTAATTTAGTTACTGTTGGGCGTATAACTTCTCATTCCCGGCGCCTCTCTTTACTTGAAACAGAGTTGAATACTTATTTGGGTGAAACAATAGAATCCATATCTTCTTCTGTAAAGCAGAAAAAAATAAAACTGCATTGGGAAGGAACCCCCGGTTTTGTACATGTTTGGATTGATAAAGAAAAGATGACGGCAATATTACAGGGACTATTAGAAATGATAGTTGATTGTATGAATGAGGGAGAAAGTATCGAAATAGTTACTGTATATACTTTGCGAAACTGGAAAATTAAATTAGAATTTACAGATAATGACTGTATTAAAAAAAAATGCTATATCACAAAAAAGGGGCGGAAACTTACTCATTTGGCGTAATAAGTTGGTTACTAATCCGCAGATTAATACAATTACATAAAGGAAAAATTCTTTTCTGTTCAAACAAAAATAAAAAAGCATCTGTCATGCTTACTTTCCCTATCGTTTTCAGAAAATTCTCAAGTGTGCAGCATTCATTGTCAGTTACTTCATTATTCAGAACTTCGTTTTCTACTTATAAAAAACATCCGGATGAGGAGGCTTTTTTGTTAAGAGACACCGTTCGCGGGAAGTTTTCAGAAAGAGAAAATCGAGAGAAGCATTCTATCCTGTTGGTGGAAGAAAATCGAGAATTCAGTTCGTTCTTAATACAGGTGTTATCAGAAGAATACAATGTTCATACGGTATCTAAAGCAGAGTCGATCTGTGATGTAATGCGTAAAGAACGACCGGAGGTTGTACTTTTGGCTGAGGCTTTTGATATGATTTCGGGAGAAAAACTTTGTCTTCAAATAAAATCTGATGTGAAAACTGCTCATATTCCTGTTATTCTATTCAAAGATCCTGTGAATGTGGAAGATGATTCTCAAAGAGTGGCAGATTGTTGTTTGGCGTTGCCTCTCGATATATCTCGCCTGCGGGTAGAGATAAACAACTTGATATTTAATCGTCGGATTATAAGAAAAAGATATATAACATTAGTGCTTGGCGGTAAAGATGAGGCTAAATCCGATCTTGAAGATGCTTTCTCCGGAGATGAACAAAATTTTCTTGATAAAGTACGGAGGCTCGTAGAGGAGAATCTTTCCAATCCCGATTTTAATGTGGATGTACTTAGTGCTGAGATGAATATGAGCCGATCCGGTTTTTATACCAGGATCAAATCGATCACTCATCAGGCACCGGCCGACTATATTCGTACGGTGAAGCTGAATAAAGCTTTGATTCTATTGATGAGTAAAAAATATACGGTAGCCGAGGTAGCAGATCTTACAGGATTTAGTGATCCGAAATACTTCCGGGAGGTTTTTAAGAAGTATTACGGAGAATCGCCCAAAAAGTTTGTGAATAGTTTATAACCGGAGGTTAGTGAAATGAAAATCCGTGTAAATCCTATTAGGATATATGCGGATTTTCTTATATTTGATCTTCGAAACTGAAGATTGTGGAACGAAAAATAATTCATATTGACATGGATGCATTTTATGCTTCCGTAGAGCAGCGGGATAATCCGGAACTGCGTGGTAAACCGCTTGCTGTGGGGCATTCGGAAGAGCGGGGTGTAGTGGCGGCTGCCAGTTATGAGGCTCGTCGTTATGGAGTACGTTCGGCCATGGCATCGCAGAAGGCCAAACGTTTGTGTCCGCACTTGATCTTTGTTCCCGGACGAATGGAAGTGTATAAATCTGTATCACGTCAGATACATGAAATATTTCATGATTATACAGACATCATTGAACCACTTTCACTGGATGAGGCTTTCCTGGATGTGACGGAGAACAAACAAGGGATCCGGCTTGCTGTAGACATAGCTTGTGAAATAAAAAAACGTATTCGGGAAGAATTGAACCTGGTAGCTTCTGCCGGTGTGTCTTACAATAAGTTTTTGGCAAAGATTGCTTCGGATTATCGTAAGCCCGACGGGTTGTGTACCATTCATCCGGATCAGGCTATGGATTTTATAGGTACTCTACCTATTGAATCATTTTGGGGAGTAGGGCCGGTGACAGCAAAAAAAATGCATTCTTTGGGTATTCATAATGGATTACAGTTACGCACATGTTCGGTGGAAATGCTTATCCGGCAGTTTGGTAAGGTTGGTACATTGTATTATGATTTTGCCCGCGGAATAGACCTTCGCCCGGTGGAAGCTATTCGCATCCGTAAATCGATTGGTTGCGAACGAACATTAGAGAAAGATATCTCTTTACGCTCTTCAGTTATTATTGAACTGTATCATGTGGCTGTGGAGCTGGTAGAGAGGTTACACCGAAAGGAATTTAAAGGAAATACATTGACGTTAAAGATTAAGTTTCATGATTTTAGTCAGATAACGCGTAGTATCACCCAGGTTAATGAACTGATAAATTTGGATAAGATTCTTCCCTTAGCAAAGCAGTTATTAAAAGAGGTGGATTATGAACATCACCCCATTCGGTTGATAGGGCTTTCTGTTTCCAATCCGAAAGATGAAATAGAAGAACAGCACGGAGTGTGGGAGCAGCTTAGTTTTGAGTTTAGTGACTGGGGATAAAATCTGTTACGGTACAGATCAGTTTGCAATAAACTCTTGCGCATAAATGAATTGTGTAGATAAAAAGAAAGCGGAGAACCTTTTCAGACTCTCCGCTTTTGTTACATATAATATAGTGGTGTGTTTATTACATGGCAATCTGCTTTGAAAGCAGTTTTTGAAGTTGGCCATTCAAAGTCTGGCACATTGTTCCGTTTCCCATTGCATGATAACGTTTAATACGATACTGCAACATCATAATTTTTTCATTTGCATTCTTTTTCATAATCTTCATCTTTTTTTGCCCTCCACGTTTTGAAGAGCGGTTTTATATCTTGTTTTCTCTATTAACACTGCAAAGATACGAAAAGTTCACGAAAAACATGTTGTGCAACATAAAAATTATGCTTTTTACCCTCTTTTTTCTTGAAAGAGGCCGAAATGACAAGTGGATATTACAAATATATTACATAACTTTGTGCTCTATGATACTATTCTAACTGAGCAGATTTTGATTGTACCTTATTATATAATATAGAAATAAAATGAAAACATCGATTCACTTTTTCTCGTGCCTGTTGTTGGCTGTTTTCTTATTATCCTGTGGTGAAACTCATTTCCTGAAGGAGGAAGCATATCGTAATCAGGTGAAAGCTGATTTCGGAATAAAACAATTGCAACTTCCTTTGGGTAACTTGTTTGCTATCTTTAATGATTCTACGTTGACTACTGCGGAACGGGAAGCGTTGATGTTTTTGTATGCTTATATGCCTATAGGAGATATCACTGACTATTCGGGAGACTATTATCTGGAAAATATCCGTTTGTCTGAACAGGCCCGGCAAGAAATGCCCTGGGGAAAGAAGATCCCAGAAGATGTTTTTCGTCATTTTGTACTTCCTGTCCGGGTGAATAATGAGAACCTGGATAATTCCCGTAGTGTGTTTTATGGTGAGCTGAAAGAACGCATTAAAAAACTTTCGATGCAGGATGCTATTCTTGAAGTAAATCACTGGTGCCATGAGAAGGTAGTTTATCGTCCGAGTGATGCCCGTACCAGTTCACCGTTAGCTTCTGTCAAGACGGCTTACGGACGTTGTGGTGAAGAATCTACCTTTACCGTAGCTGCACTTCGGGCGGTGGGGATTCCTGCCCGGCAGGTATATACTCCGCGTTGGGCACACACAGATGATAATCATGCCTGGGTAGAGGCTTGGGCAGATGGTAAATGGTATTTTTTCGGAGCTTGCGAACCGGAGCCTGTCTTGAATCTGGGATGGTTTAACGCACCTGCCAGCCGGGGGATGCTGATGCATACAAAAGTATTTGGACGTTATAAAGGAGCAGAAGAAATCATGTATGAAACACCCAACTATACTGAAATTAATGTTATTGAGAACTATGCCCCTACGGCAAAAGCAGTTGTTATGGTGGTAGATGCCGGTGGTAATCCTGTGTCGGAGGCTAAGGTGGAGTTTAAGGTATACAATTATGCCGAGTTCTACTCAGTAGCTACCAAGTATACAGATGACACCGGCCGGGTTTCGTTGACAGCGGGTAAAGGAGATATGCTGGTGTGGGCTTCAAAAGGAGATAATTTCGGATTCAGTAAACTATCTTTTGGAAAAGAGAGTGAACTGACGCTTGTCCTTGATAAGAAACCGGGTGAGACGTATTCACTGACACTGGATATTGTTCCTCCTGCCGAAGGTACGGATTTGCCTGAAGTAACTCCGGAACAGCGGGCAGAAAACAATCGTCGTATGGTACAGGAGGATTCTATTCGTAATGCATATGTGGCTACCTTTGCCACAGAAGAGCAAGGAGTGGCATTTGCCCGTGAGTATGCTATGAATGCTGAGTCTGTATCTCGTCTGTTGGTTGCTTCGAGGGGTAATCATCAAACGCTGACCGATTTTCTTTCGGTTGCTGCCAAAGAGAAGAAGGCAGAGCTTGCACTTAGTTTGCTCAGGTTGGTATCGGATAAGGATTTGCGCGATGTAACACCGGAAGTTCTGGAAGATCATTTCCGCCATTCCGTTGCCGGGTATTGCGGAGATTATTATTATTCTATTCTCAATCCGCGGATAGCAAATGAAATGCTGACTCCTTATAAGGAGTTTTTCCAGAAAGCTGTTTCGGCTGATGAAGTGGAACACTATCGAAAAAATCCACAAGCATTGGTAGCTTGGTGCAAAAAGAATATTGTTATTAATAATGAGTTGAATTCACAACGTATTCCTATGTCGCCTGCAGGTGTATGGAAAGCATCGGTAGCTGATGAAAAATCCAGGGATATTTTCTTTGTAGCCTTGGCACGTGCTTTAGGCATTCCTGCCTGGATAGACGAGGTGACGGGGAAAATACAGTATAAAGATTTTGCTAATAACAGATTGAAGAATGGAGAAACCTTCGATGTGGATTTTGAGGTGGCCGAACAGACCCTGGCACCTTCGGGTGTTGTAAAAGCCACTTATCGGCCTATCCGCTCACTCGATAATCCCAAGTATTACTCTCATTTTACACTGTCACGTTTTAAAGAGGGTACTTTTCATCTGTTGAACTATGATGAAGGTACTACTTCCTGGGAAAATCTGTTGAAGAACGGTACACGACTGGATGCCGGTTATTATATGCTTACCACCGGGACCCGCCTTGCCAATGGCTCTGTACTTGCTAATCTCTCTTTCTTCAATGTAGAGAAAGACCAGGTGACAACGACTGCTTTGACAATGCGGCAAAGTGAAACTCAGGTGCAGGTTATCGGTAATTTTAATTCTGAGTCTATGTATCGTCCGGTAGAGGGTAGTGATATGCAAAGTATCTTGCAAGCCTGTGGACGTGGTTACTTTGTTGTGGGTATACTGGGCGCAGGGCAGGAGCCCACCAATCATGCTCTGAAAGATATTGCTGCATTGGGTAGCGATTTCGAGAAGTGGGGACGTAAAATGGTATTTCTTTTCCCCGATGAAGAACAGTATAAAAAGTTTCATCCGGCAGAATTCCCAGGATTACCTTCTATTATTCTTTATGGGGTGGATGTGAACGGAAGTATTCAAAAGCAAATTGCGGAATCTATGAAATTGTCGAATTCCGAAACATTGCCGATATTTATCATCGCCGATACATTTAACAGGGTAGTCTTTGTGTCTCAGGGATATACTATTGGATTGGGGGAACAATTGATGAAGGTGGTGCATGGTTTATAGGAAAGACAAGTTGCAATAATAGTTAATTATTTGTGTAGAGTGTGTTTTTCATTAAAAATAATTATTACGTTTGCAGCGATTATGATAAAGTATGCATTTTACATATTGATAGGTATATTTTTTGTATTGGGACTGACCATCGCTCCCGGACAAGAATTATCCGGACTTCAGAATGAAATTGAAGTCCGGGTAGGTGATACCTCTCAATCTGTAAAGTCTGCTTGCATTCTATCTTCCAGAACAGATAATGATTGTGTCAGAGATACGCATTCTGTATTTCATGATGAATCATCTGGTTATAAGGTTTGTGACGGGATTCTTTCCAGCCTCTCCGGTTCAAGGAATGTGGCACCGTTTAAACTTTTGAAATTTAATAAGCCAACTTCTGTTATACAGATTCTTAGTGCACTCAGTGTTCAGTTACCCGAGAACAAGTACAGGAATTTACCTTGCAGTACCAGTTGCATGAAGTATTCGTGTGGATACTATATCTATACGTTAGCTCATATTCTTATTTAGTCAATTCACTATTCTATCCATTTGCAGAGTAAGTAATTTCTATACTTTCTCAGTTTCTCTGCGATTTCGATAATCTATTTTTTTATTACCTATTTTTATTCATGCCCACATGGAAAACAAAAAATGTATTTCCAATGGTTTGGAGCAGAAAACTGGTGTGAAAGTATCTTATTGCTATCAATGCGGTAAGTGTACTGCCGGGTGTGTACTGGCTCAGGATATGGACTATGCCCCCAGCTACATCATACGACTGTTACAAACAAAGAACGAGGCGAACGATCGTCGCGTTTTGAGTTCCAATGCCATTTGGATTTGCTTAAACTGTGAAAATTGTATTGCCAGATGTCCTAAAGAAGTTGACATCCCCAAAGTTATGGACTATCTGCGCGAAGAGGCCCGTAAAACGAGAGCTATTAATAAAGAAGCAAAACCAGTGGTTGCTTTTCATTCCGCTTTTCTTGATTCGGTGAAGTATACGGGGAGGTTGTACGAAGTAGGATTAGTGGCTGGATTCAAGGTCCGTACTTTCCGTTTGACACAAGACCTGAATGTAGTTCCTTCTATGTTGATGAAAGGAAAGTTACATATGCTTCCTGATTCAATAAAAGATACCGGAAGAATCAAAAAGATATTTGCACGAACCATTGAAAAGTCCAGATAATATGCAGACTATGAGAACAGGTTTTTATCCGGGATGTTCGCTTACAGGCACTTCACGGGAATATAATGAATCGGTCAAAGCACTGGCAAAGGCTTTCGGACTTGAGTTGGTAGAGATAAAAGATTGGAACTGTTGTGGTGCAACAGCGGCTCACTCTATGGATAAGGAGCTTGCTCTTTCTTTGCCTGCCCGGGTGCTGGCATTGGCTGAATTGCAGGGGCTGGATGAAATAGTTGTTCCATGTGCTTCCTGTTATAACCGCTTGAGTGTAGTTCAGCATGAACTGGCAAGTGATGAAACACTGAAAGAGAGAGTTTTGGAAATTATCGGTATGACTTATCTGGGTACTGTAAAGATACTCAATGTCATTCAGATGATAGAGAAATATATGTTGGGTACACTTTCTGATAAAGTTGTACATCCATTTGCCCACAATGTAGCCTGTTATTATGGTTGCTTGTTGGTACGTCCTCATAAGATTTTGAATTTTGATCGTCTGGAAGATCCTCAGAGTATGGACAAATTAATGTCTCTGATTGGTGCTATCCCTCTGGACTGGGCTTTTAAGACCGAATGTTGTGGAGCTGGTTTGTCGGTTTCTCGTACAGATCTTGTCGGACGTCTTTCTGGTAATATACTGAAAGATGCGGACGACAGAGGGGCAGAAGCTGTGATTGTAGCTTGTCCGATGTGTCATTCTAATTTGGATATGCGGCGTCCTGCCATTAATAGTTATCTTAAAAAGCCGGTTGATATTCCTGTTCTGTATATCACTCAGGCTATCGGGCTGGCTATCGGCCTTACTGCCGCTGAGTTAGGTTTGAACCGCCATTTTATCACCGTCAATCTAAAGGAAGCAGAAGTATGTCAAAAATAGGAGTTTTTATATGCCATTGTGGCGAGAATATCAGTGCTACGGTAGATTGTGAAAAGGTGGCCGAAGCAGCTGCAAAGATGGATGGAGTAGCCTGTGCTATTGATTATAAATATATGTGTTCCGATCCGGGACAGACACTGATCAAACAAGCGATTAAGGAATATGGGCTGGACGGTGTTGTGGTAGGAGCTTGTTCACCGCGTATGCACGAACCTACATTTCGCAGAGCTTGTGCAGAAGCAGGGTTGAATCCTTACCTCTGTGAAATAGCTAATATACGTGAACACTGTTCATGGGTACACGAGAAAGGAGAGAATACCACTCATAAAGCCATCGATATAGTAAAGAGCCTGGTGGAGAAAGTAAAGCGCAATCATCCGCTGACCCCTATTCAGGTACCTATCACAAAGAAAGCATTGGTTATTGGGGGTGGTATTGCCGGTATACAGGCCAGTCTGGATATAGCCAACTGTGGACATCAGGTGATTCTGGTGGAAAAAGAGCCTTCTATTGGTGGGCATATGTCGCAACTCTCCGAAACCTTTCCGACACTGGATTGCTCTCAATGTATCCTTACTCCCCGGATGGTGGAAGTTGCGCAACATCCCAATATCATTCTTTATACATACGCCGAACTGGACTCTTTAGAAGGATTCATTGGAAACTTCAAAGCGAGTATCCGGTTGAAAGCAAAGAGTATCGACGAAAAACTATGTACCGGCTGCGGGCTTTGTACTACTAAATGTCCCACCAGGAAGATTCCAAGTGAATTTAATGCAGGTTTGGGTATGCGTACTGCTATTTATGTCCCTTTTCCTCAGGCAGTACCCAATAAACCGGTTATTGACAGGGCGCATTGTACACACTATCGTACCGGGAAGTGTGGGGTTTGTGAGAAGCTATGTCCTACCGGTGCTATCCGTTTTGATCAGGAAGACCGTATCATCACCGAAGAGGTGGGAGCAGTGGTAGTGACCACCGGATTCAATGTATTAAATACGGACTTCTTTCCGGAATATGGTTATGGAAAATATAAGGATGTGATTTCAGGTATTCAGTTTGAGCGTCTGGCTTCGGCATCCGGTCCTACATTGGGGGAAATACGTCGCCCTTCTGACGGACAGATTCCTAAGAAAATAGTATTTGTGGCCTGTGCCGGTTCGCGTGACCCGGCCAAAGGAATCCCTTATTGTTCTAAAATCTGCTGTATGTACACGGCTAAACATGCCATGCTTTATCAGCACAAAGTGCATGAGGGCGAGTCTTATGTGTTCTACATGGATATTCGTGCCGGAGGTAAAAACTATGAAGAGTTTGTACGCCGCGCCATCGAAGAAGATGGGGTGAACTATGTACGTGGACGTGTTTCGCGCATTTATGAGAAAAATAGTAAATTGATTGTAAAAGGAGTAGACACTTTGCTGGGAGCTTCGCCTGTGGAGATAGAGGCCGATATGGTAGTACTTGCCACAGCCGGAGTTGCCAATAAAGGTGCTGAGGAGTTGGCGCAGAAGCTGCATGTCTCTTATGATCCTTACAAGTTCTTTGCCGAAGCACATCCCAAATTAAAACCGGTGGAAACAAACACGGCAGGTATTTTTCTTGCCGGAGCTTGTCAGGCGCCGAAAGACATTCCCGAAACAGTAGGAATGGCATCAGGAGCTGCCGCTAAGGTTGCCGGATTGTTCTCACAAGCTAATCTGGTTCGTGAACCGTTGATTGCAGTGGTCAATCGTACGGCACCGCCGATGTTCAGCACTTGTGTAGGATGTTTCATGTGCCAGACTGCCTGTCCTTATCAAGCCATTGAGCGTGAAGAGATAAAAGACCGTGGAGGCAATGTGATTAAGACAGTGGCGCGGGTCAATCCCGGTCTTTGTCAGGGATGCGGAACATGTGTTGCTTTCTGCCGCTCCAAATCAATAGATATACAAGGGTATTCCAATGAACAGGTTTATGCCGAAGTGATGGCATTGCTGCAAAACTAAAAAAGAACAGGCTATGAACGAAAATAAAACTGAATTTGAACCCCGGATTGTTGCCTTTGTCTGCAACTGGTGTACGTATGCCGGAGCAGACCTCACGGGAACAAGCCGTTTGAAATATGCCACAAATGTGGAAATAGTACGTTTCCCATGTACAGGGCGCATCGACTTTATGCTGCTGCTGAAAGCCTTTGCAGGAGGTGCCGATGGAATTATCGTCTCCGGTTGTCATCCTAATGATTGCCACTATACTTCCGGTAACTTCCATGCCCGTCGTCGCTGGATTGTATTTCGTGGATTACTGGATTTTCTGGGCATTGATGTACGTCGTATCCGTTATTCCTGGGTGTCGGCTGCCGAAGGAGCCAAGTGGGCGGATCTGGTGAATAGTACAGTAGCAGAAATACGTGAACTGGGACCTTATAAAGAGTATCAGAAAGTTACAAACTATTTGGGAGAGGAGACTATCAATGAGTGCGTTAACTGAAAAAGCGGCAGCATTGCTGTCCGAAGGTATTGTAACCAAAGTGATAGGTTATGAAGAGGGAAATAAGAAACCCCGTCCTTTTTTTTGTGAAAGTGCCGAAGATGCACAACGCCTCATTTATGATAGTCGTTGCATAAATAACCTGGCTGTATATCTGACTAAACCGGAACTGTTGGGAACCGGAAAAGTAGCAGTAGTAACCACTATTCCGGTATTGCGCAGTATTGTTCAACTCTCAGTAGAACACCAGTTGAAAGAAGATAATTTTGTTTTTCTTACGGTGAATCAGAAGGGGGAAGTGATCGAATTTTCAGGTTTTGATGCAATGAGCGAATACCTGGTTCAGTTTCAATATGCAATGGAACAGAAGGAACAGGAAATGATTCTCAAACTGGAGGGGATGACCCGTGAGGAACGTTGGGCTTTCTGGATGCAGGAACTTTCTCAATGTTTCAAATGCTATGCCTGCCGGGCAGCCTGTCCTTTGTGTTATTGTACACGTTGTATTGTTGAGGTGAATTGTCCTCAATGGATTCAACCCTGGGCTGCTCCGATAGGGAATTTTGAATGGCAGATAAATCGTGCTATGCACCTTGCCGGACGTTGTACTGGTTGTGGTGCTTGTGGTGAAGCCTGTCCGGTAGGTATTCCGATACATCTTCTGACTCATAAGATGATGGAGGATATCGGAAGTGAGTTCGGACTTACTCCCGGACAAACTGCTCAGAATGGGAATGTACTCTCTACATTCAATGTGGGGGATAAGGAGAACTTTATACATTAAATTGCAGTCATGGAAAATCTACATATAAGTAAGAATAGCCTTGAACAGTGGCTGAACCAGATGCTGAAAAAAGGAATGCGTGTACTGGCTCCCGTACAGCACGGAGATAAAATAGACTTCCGGCAAATTACTTCACCGGATGAGGTGGCAACAGACTATGTACAGACTACTCAATCGGTCAAACGGGTTGTTTTTCCGACAGCCGAAGTGTTGTTCTCTTATCATAAAGAAGGCAAAGATACTACGCTGAAAGATTCTAATCCCGATGCTCTCCCTGAAACGGTGTTATGGAAAATCCGTCCTTGTGATGCTGCCGGCTTTGCCCCGCTTTCCGGGATATTTAATTGGGATTATAAAGATAAACTTTATAATGCACGGCGTGCTAAAACTACGCTGATCAGCTTTAGTTGCTCCCGTTGTGATGAGTCCTGTTTTTGTACTTCGGTGAACGGAGGACCGGGAAATACCAACGGAAGTGATATACAGGTAACACTCCTGCCTGATGGAAGTGCTTTTGTGGAGATATTGACAATGAAAGGAAAGGCACTGGCAAAACTCTATATTGTAGAATTTGAACCTGCCGGTGATATCGATAAAGATAAATATTTAGCTACCGTTACAACACATTTCACTCCCGAAGCAATTCGTGAGAAACTTACTGATGCCTTTGATAGTCCGGTTTGGAAACAACAGTCGGAACGTTGTTTAGGATGCGGAGCCTGCGCTTTTGTATGTCCTACTTGTGCCTGTTTTGATATTCAGGAAGATGCCAAAGGATCATCCGGCAGACGTATCCGTTGTTGGGATTCATGTGGCTTTTCTCTCTTTACACAACATACCTCCGGGCATAATCCGCGTCCTACGCAAAGTACCCGTTGGCGTCAGCGGATATTACACAAGTTTTCTTATATGCCCGAGAGGATACACGAAACAGGTTGTACAGGGTGTGGACGTTGTTCCCGTGCCTGTCCTGTAGATATGAATATACTTGAACATTTAATTTCTATTGCCAATCATGAATGAGCAGTCAAACATATATCTTCCACACTTGATGGTGGTGGAAAAGATAACCCGGGAAGCTCCGGGAGTCAAAACTTTCCGGTTGAGATTTAAGGATGAAGAGGAAGGGCGAAACTTTCACTTCAAAGCCGGACAGTTTGGTGAGTATTCTGCTTTTGGTGAAGGAGAGTCTACCTTTTGTATTGCCTCTTCTCCTACGCGTGAGGGATATATAGAATGTACTTTCCGCCAGGCGGGAAGGGTGACTACCGGGTTATCTAAACTTGAAGAAGGAGTAACGGTGGGCTTTCGGGGACCTTTCGGAAATACATTCCCCATAGATGAATGGAAGGGTAAGAATCTGCTGTTCGTAGCCGGTGGTATTGCACTTCCTCCTATGCGTTGCGTCATCTGGAACGCTTTGGATACGCGGGAGAATTTTAAAGATATTACGATTGTTTATGGTGCAAAGTCTGTCAACGATCTGGTATATAAAGAAGAGCTGAAGGAGTGGGAGAACCGTCCGGATGTCAATCTGATTACTACGGTTGATCCGGGAGGCGAAACATCCGACTGGAAAGGTAAGATTGGTTTCGTTCCTTCGGTTCTGGAAGCAGCAGCTCCCGATAGTGAGAATACGGTGGCTATTGTCTGTGGTCCTCCGGTGATGATTAAATTCACTTTTCCGGTATTGGAGAAGTTAGGTTTTAAAGACGAGAACATTTATACCACCTTGGAAAATAGAATGAAGTGTGGTGTAGGTAAGTGCGGACGTTGTAATGTCGGAAAACTTTATGTTTGTAAGGACGGCCCGGTATTCACGAAAGCAGAATTGAATGATATACCTCCCGAATATTAGTTGATATCCGGGGATAAAAGATATTGTAGTTCCGTTGTGATAACGGGATAAGCATCATATAAGGACAAGATGTAACCGAAGTGATTCAGGCAGTGCATCAGCCGATTGCCCTTATGTGGATGAATGAGGAAAGCCCAATGGAATTAAAAGAATTTCATGTGTGTCTAAATAATGGTTTACCATTGGGCGCCTCTTCTTTACTTTGAAACGAACTAATAACTTAAAATATATTACTATGTTAAAATTATTATTAGCCACTTTTGCCATGATGGGACTTACGTTCGTCATAGGCTTTTTTGTAGCTGCAGTGATAAAACTTATTGCAAGTGCAGCCGATTCACTCGATTTCTATAGCTCTCATCAGGTAGAACTCCAACGATTGCGGCGTTTAAAGAAAGTACGTCAGAATGTGGAGCGTTTGTTGTGGCACAATGCCATAGCTGAACAGGATGGTTCGGGCGATAAACGGGAAGATTACAGTCGTGGTATTAATCGGGATATCATTCGTTACCACGGATATTATCATGGGGTAAGTCCGGGTGCATCCGATGATAATCTGTTGGAGTATTATTACCCTGAAGATACCCACATCGTTTATCTTGAAAAACGAGAAGAAATGCTCCAACAGCATAAAGATAACAGTAAGAAATCATCTGCCAATACCAAATAATAAACTTATCATATCATGGAAAATATAGACTTTATGAGCTTGTTCCAAGGAGTGGGAACAATGATGGAGAGTGGCTGGCTACTCGCAAGTGCCCGTGTGTTTCTTGTCGCTTTAGGTTTTCTGCTTATTTATCTGGGCTGGAAAGGTGTGCTGGAACCGATGGTAATGATACCGATGGGATTGGGAATGGTAGCTATCAACTGTGGTACGCTGATAATGCCGGACGGTACATTGGGAAACTTATTTCTCGATCCGATGCTCTCAGATACAGATGAGTTGATGAATACCATGCAGATTGACTTTTTGCAACCGGTTTATACATTGACTTTCAGTAATGGATTGATAGCCTGTTTTGTGTTTATGGGTATCGGTACGTTGCTTGATGTAGGTTTTCTGCTCCAGAAACCATTTGCAAGTATATTTCTGGCATTGTGTGCTGAGCTGGGTACTTTCCTAACCGTTCCTATTGCTTCTGCTTTGGGACTGACGCTTAAAGAGAGTGCTTCGGTAGCTATGGTTGGCGGAGCAGACGGACCAATGGTGCTCTTTACTTCACTGGCACTCGCAAAGCATCTGTTTGTTCCTATCACAGTAGTAGCTTATCTCTATTTGGGGTTGACGTATGGTGGGTATCCTTATTTAGTAAAACTAATGGTTCCCAAACGTCTGCGTGCTATTAAGATGACTACAAAGAAGGCCCCTAAAAATTACGATGCAAAAGTAAAACTGGCTTTCTCTGCTATTCTGTGCGCAGTGTTGTGTTTCTTATTTCCGGTAGCATCTCCTTTGTTTTTCTCTTTATTTATAGGTGTGGCTGTGCGTGAGTCCGGGATGAAGCATATTTATGACTTTGTGAGTGGCCCGTTACTGTATGGTTCTACTTTTATGCTTGGATTGTTACTGGGGGTACTTTGTGATGCCCATTTGTTACTTGATCCAAAGATTCTGAAATTGCTGGTTTTAGGTGTTATCGCCCTGCTTTTCTCTGGCATAGGAGGCATCTTGGGAGGGTATGTTATGTACTTTATCAAAAAGGGTAATTATAATCCGGTGATTGGTATTGCTGCTGTAAGCTGTGTGCCGACAACTGCAAAAGTAGCACAGAAGATAGTAAGTAAAGACAATCCTAACTCTTTTATTCTTGGTGATGCTTTAGGAGCCAATATCTCCGGCGTCATCACCTCTGCTATCATAACTGGTATCTATATAACGATTATACCATACTTGTAAGATAGGGGGGGATTAGTGATTAGTAGTTAGTGATTAGTGATAAGCGAGTAGTGATAAGTAAACTGCGCCATCGTATTGCCGCATGGTACTAATCACTAATCACTAATCACTTATCACTACTCACTGCTTTTATCGTCTTTTCCACCCTTTCTGCGGTAGTTATCTGTTTGGTGTATTCGTCAATTTGTACTGTTCCTCCCATTGAAACGGTAGGGTTTTGGTATTGCATGCCACTGATCACTGTTTCACGTGCCGAGAAGTGGAATTCTTCAATTCCTGTTTCTGAGGCAATACGTGCTATGTTTTTTTCGTTTACACCACAGCCGGCAAGTAGGATAATCCGTCCGGCAGCTTGTCTCCGGAGCTCTTTTAATAAAGGAATCCCGGCTTCTGCGGTTGCTTGTTGTCCGGAAGTCAGTATGCGGTTACAACCTGATTCTATAATTTCTTCCAATGCTTTCTGTGGATTACGGCATACATCGAAAGCCCGGTGAAAGGTAACCGATAACCCGTCAGCAGCTGCTACCAACTCCTTCATTAAAGGCATGTCAACTTCTCCGTCTGGTGTCAGACAGCCCAATACAATACCATCTGCACCTGTTTTCTTTACCATTTCTATATCCCTCAACATCGTTTTCACTTCTAAGGGTGAATAGAGAAAATCACCTCCCCGAGGACGGATTATTACGTGGAGTTTGATATGCAATAGTTCCCGTGCAACAACAATTTCACCATACGAAGGCGTTGTTCCTCCTTCCGGTATTCCGGCACACAACTCTACGCGGTCTGCTCCACCTTGCTGTGCAGCCAGGCAACTCTCTACCGAGTTGGTACATATTTCGAATTTATACTTTCTCATAGCAGGAAAACGTTATTAAAAAAGGGCGAATTGCTTCGCCCTTATCTTGATATTCTTCTTTATTCGTTTTTTTATTTAGCAAAGCTAACCGCACGTGTTTCACGGATTACGGTAATCTTCACCTGTCCCGGATAAGTCATTTCGTCCTGTATCTTCTTCGCAATTTCACCCGACAGGCTTTCTGTTTGCTTATCGTCAATCTTATCTGCACCTACGATAACGCGGAGTTCGCGTCCCGCCTGGATGGCATAAGTCTTTGTTACTCCCGGATAAGCCATAGCCAATTGCTCCAGGTCGTTGAGACGTTTGATGTACGCTTCTACAATTTCGCGGCGTGCTCCCGGACGTGCACCGGAGATAGCATCACACACCTGTACGATCGGAGCGAGCAAGCTTGTCATTTCCGTTTCGTCATGGTGAGCACCGATAGCATTGCAGATATCCGGTTTCTCTTTGAATTTCTCGGCTAACTTCATACCAAGTAATGCGTGCGGCAATTCTGGTTCTTCATCAGGCACTTTACCAATATCGTGCAACAATCCGGCACGTTTTGCTTTTTTGGGGTTCAAGCCTAATTCCGAGGCCATTACAGCACAGAGATTCGCGGTTTCGCGAGCGTGTTGCAGCAAGTTCTGACCATAAGAAGAGCGGTATTTCATCTTACCGATGATACGGATCAATTCCGGATGTAATCCGTGGATACCGAGGTCAATAGTGGTACGTTTACCGGTTTCGATGATTTCTTCTTCAACCTGTTTGCGTACTTTGGATACTACCTCTTCAATACGTGCAGGATGGATACGTCCGTCGGTTACCAACTGGTGCAAAGCAAGGCGGGCTATCTCACGACGTACAGGGTCAAATGCAGAAAGAACGATTGCTTCCGGAGTATCATCTACTACGATTTCTACACCTGTAGCAGCTTCCAGTGCACGGATATTACGTCCTTCGCGACCGATAATACGTCCTTTGATTTCGTCAGATTCAATGTGGAATACGGTTACAGAGTTTTCAATAGCTGTTTCCGTAGCTACCCTCTGAATAGACTGTATCACAATGCGTTTTGCTTCTTTACTGGCTGTCAGCTTGGCATCGTCCATGATATCATTGATATAGGACTGTGCCTGTGTTTTGGCCTCTTCTTTCAAAGATTCTACCAGGCGTTCTTTTGCTTCTTCGGCAGACAAACCGGAAAGTGCTTCCAGCTTTTCTATCTCCTGATGTTGCAGTTTGTCCAGTTCTTCTTTCTTCTTATCAACAATTCCCAGTTGAGCTTCCAGATTTTCTCTTACGGCGTCAGCTTCTGCTTTCTTACGCTGAATCTCTTCCTGACGTTGACTTAATACCATTTCGCGCTGTTTCAGTTTATTTTCAGCCTGCTGAATTTTTTGGTTACGTTGCGCTACTTCTTTTTCCAGATCTGCCTTTTTGTTGAGGAATTTCTCCTTAACTTCCAGCAATTTGTTTTTCTTTATCACTTCCGCTTCGGTTTCCGCCTCTTTCAAGACGTTATCGTATTTGGCCTTTAGTCCGTATCGGAATAATACGTATGACAATATGCCACCTACGATGAAGCAAGCAATGGATGCTACTATTGTTACTAACATTGTAATTTAATTTAAGTATAAATAAAAACGCACCGCAAATACGAGGAAATTCTTTCTCCCGAGTATCTTGCAGTGCGTGGGTTTTCTATAAATTTGTTGATAGGGCGTGTTTTCACTCACCCTTGAAATACTCTTCGAGCATTTCCGTCAATTCTTCTATCTTCTCTGTATACGGACCGGTATCGTTACGTTGCCTTAGTTTTAGATTCTCCTGTGAAAACTGATAGGCTACCATAGCTATTAATTTCTCAGGTTCCAGGCTTTTGTAATGCTCCCGATAAGCATTGAGCTTGATATTTACCTGTTTGGCTGCTTCTCTCATCAATTCTTCCTCGTCACGATTGATTGTGATAGGATAATATGAGTCTGCAATTTGCAGGTTTATCTTTATTTTATCGTTCATACATCTCTTCTTTTATTCATTCAACAGAGCGATGCATTTGTCGACTTCACGCACTAATTTAGACAATCGCAGCTTTGTCTCTTTTACATCGCTGCCGTTAAGGCTGATTGCCGTAGCTGTTTTTAGGTTCGTGTAGCTTGTTTCCAATTCTTTATATTCAGCCAGTATCCTTTCATTTTCTTTCTTCTCCTCTTCGAGAAGTTGCTTAAGTTCAGCATTTTCACGCTTTAATTCATCGTGAAGATAGATTAAATGCCGTAGTCTCGCTTCAAAGGTACTTAATAGCTTTTTTGCTTCTTCTGTCATTACTACACCAAAATTGTACACAAAAATACAATTAAGTCTGAGATTACAAAAACTTTTCTGCAGAAATTAGTCGTTTGGGGCGAAAATAGCTATTAGATGGATGTTTACTATCGGAGTTAAGTAGAGACAAAGTGCATACTTTTTAGTGGTTCGTTCTTTATATCCTGCTATCATTAACTTCTGAAGTCTGCTATCAAAACATGGGGATGTTCTTATTGAAAACATCCCCATGTTGTAGTGTATAACATCCGGGTGTTTTACTTTCTTACTACACGAGCTATACTTGTAATAAACTGGTATACAGTTGCTAATAAAGTATGTTATTGAGTGTAGTTTAAACCTATACTTAATCGCCCTCTTTATTGTTACTGAAATTGGATGAACTAATATTTCTATAAATTAATTTATTAAATAGTTTGGTTTATAAAATAAACTACTTATGTTTGCATCGGATTTAAATCTTTGATGCAATGTATTTAATTCGTTTATTAAATCAGAAAATACGATGGAAGACATTATTTTGAAAATATTGGGAGTTTGGTGTGCTATGGTTATCGTAGCCTTATATTATAGTTTTGAGTACAACAGGTAGTTGAATAATTTAAAGGACATAAGATATATGGAAAACAAAAAACTGAATGAGAAAGAAAGTTTAGAGCTTATTTCTCAAATGATTCAAAACACGCGGACAAGAGTTGAAAAGGACGGTGGTACTCCTTTTTTGATATGGGGGTATGGAACAGTGATTATTTCATTACTGGTATGGTATATGGTTGCGTCGACCGGAAAGTATGAGTGGCAATATTTATGGTTTCTTTTGCCGGCTATCGGATTTCCTGGCACTCTTTGGGTGAGCAGAAAGAATGAATCGGCTGTAAAGACTTATATAGATCGGGTTGTAAGCTATATCTGGATTGTATTTGGGAGTGCTGGTTTTTTGGTATCTTGTGTTTCTATTGTCTATCCTCTTCCTATTTTGTTTATTATTCTTTTGCTTATGGGAATGGGAGTGATATTGACCGGAATGCTGATACACTCTAAAATAGCACTGATAGGTGGTCTGCTGGGGGTGCTATCTTCTTTGGGATGCATTTGGGTAACAGGTGTAAATCAGATACTTGCTTTTGCTCCTGCTTTCATCTTTATGATGATTATTCCCGGACATATGATAAATTACAGTACAAATATAAGGAAATAAGAAGGGGAAATGATTATGAAAGATACTTCGACACGTTTCGAGCGTTTTTGCACTTCCTGGAAACTCTTTCTGGTACTGATAGTCTTGCAGTTTATATTAATGCCGATAGCCACTAAAGGTTTTCGCTTTGAAGAGATAGGGCAGATTATTTTTACTACACTGGGACATGCTTTGATAAACCGCTTTTATCCTTATTCCTTTATATTTCAGTGGATGGCACTTGCATTGATTGTAGCCTTGCTGTTTTTTAGAAATAGAATCGGGCGTTTTTTCTCGGCTTATGTGGGGGCCTGTTATTTGTTGTATGCAGTTATTCAGAGCATAGCCATTACCAATAAATATGGAGTCAGCGTGGTAACGGTTAATCTGGTAATGATGTCATTTGTTGCTTTTGTCTGGTTTCGGGATTGCTGGAAGGGGGAGAATGAGTATGATTTCTCCAATCTCAATTGGAGAACATCATGGCTGATTCCTGTAGCTTTTTTCTGCTTATGGTTTCCTATGGATTTGTTGAATGTGAAACCGGATTTTAATCCGGCCTATCTCTTTTCGGGCTATGCATCGCTGGCTTTTTGCCCAATGACTCCTGTGTTTCTGACATTGCTTACGCTATGTCGTCCCCGAATTAATATGACTACTTACAGGGTGACAGCAATGGTAGGACTCATTATCGGAGTTTATAATATAGGGCAATTTGCTTCCCCTGCGGGTTTTTATTTAGGAATGTATCATTTACCTTTGTTGCTTGTTTCTTTATATGCATTGTTGAGTAGCAAACGGTTGAAATAAATAGTTAAGAAAAATGGAAGATAAGAAATTGAATGAACAAGAGAGCCTGGCGCTGATAGCACAGATGATTCAAAATAGTAAAAAAGGTTTGGTAGTAGGAAGTGGTAACTCCTTTTTGTTCTGGGGATATTTAACGCTTGCCGTTTCTATTGCAATTTTTGTATTACTTTATTTCACAGGAAGTCAGAGTTGGTTCTGGATTGGAAGTGTCATTCCGGTAATAGGATGTTTGTATATCTGGTGGATGTCCCGGAGAGATGGGAAAAGAACTATGAGTTATGTCGATAAAGTGATTTCTAATGTATGGCAAATAGTGGGGGGAACTTGTGCCATTATTGCTCTGTTGGCCTTGAATTATGGAAACAACATTGCTATATTACCTCTGCTGTTACTTGTGTTATCCGTTGGTGCAGGCATAACAGGCTCTGTCATTCAGGAAAAGTCATTCTATAACTGTGCCGCTTTTGGTATTGCTATTTCTTTGGGTATGCTTTTTAATATTAACACCATCGTAGAAGGTCCTTTACCTCAGGTTTTTGCTTTTGCCCTTGCTATTGTAGTGGTGATGATCATTCCGGGACATATTGTCAATCATAAAGCAAAGAGAAACAATGTTTAAAGAACTGAATCCGTTACTCCATTCCGAACTTCGCCTGGCGGTGATGTCGTTGCTTATTTCTGTAGAGGAAGCGGACTTTGTCTATATCCGTCAGCAGACAGGAGCTACGGCAGGGAATCTGAGTGTGCAGATTGATAAACTGAACAAAGCGGGTTATGTGGAAGTGACAAAGACTTTTAAAGGGAAGATGCCGTGTACTATCTGTAAAATTACGCCGCAAGGGGTAGATGCTTTTGAAGAGTATGTGGAGGCGTTGAAGAGCTATATTATAAAGTAAATAATTTCTAACGGAAGTTGTACTGATACAATATAGTTATTAATGTAATAGTTTATTATTTTCAGATTTGAATTAATCCCCACATACAGATTAATAATTTAATAAAGAAATAACTTATGGCAACAATTCTGAAATCAACCGAGAGAGAGTTTAAAGAGAATGAAAACAGAATAGATAACTTCAGATTATTTACTGATATCTCTAGGATGAGTAAAGGAGTAGAACCTCAAAATTTAAACTTTGATTTGCGCCGGTTAAATCCCGGGCAATATTGTTCGGCATATCATTATCATAGATTTGCAGAAGAGTTATTTATGATAATTTCGGGTGCTGCTACTTTGAGAACTCCTAAAGGTCTGGAAGTTGTGAACAAGGGAGATCTTGTGTTTTTTGAAAAGGGTGAAACAGGGGCGCATCAACTGTATAATCACACTACAGAACCTTGCGTTTATTTGGATATACGAACTTTCTTGGGATACGATGTGTGTGAATATCCGGACTCAAATAAGATATATCTTGTTCCATCGGGAGAGATATTTGATAAAGATGTTCAGCTTGGTTATTTTGACGGAGAGGAAAGTGTTAAAGACAAATGGGAGATGTTGGGAAAATGAGGCAAAAATACATTGATGATTTGTAGGGGAACAAGCATTAATGTTAAACTCTTTTTCTGAGCTTTTTAGAAGTCTTTTTTAAACAGTAAACGGCTTTATTATTAGAAAGCAAATCATAACAATATTCATATTTTATATGTACATTTGCATTCAATTCCATGAACACAAATATTCATGTATATATGAAATTACATCTTTCGTTTGTCGAACGCATAATGCTGTCGTTACTTTTCATTTTTTTTGTTAATCAATGCAGCTTTGCCGACAGATTGACAGAACAGAATGCTGTATTAAAACAATATTTCAATGCATGCATGTCTCAGCTTCACTCACCGGAAGTCCTGAAAATGGCAGATACACTTTATCAGCGTGCCAATGCTGAACATAATAATTACTATCAGATACTTGCACGCTCAGTTGTGCTTGATTATTATTATTTTAAAGGCGATAAGGATCAGGTGTTCCGGATGGTGAATGTGGTAAAAAATATTAGCCGTCAATATAGTGAATAATGCTAACGGTTGCAAGTTAAGAAATATATTTTAATTTTAGAAATTGTTGGAATAAAACAACGTACGTAGCCGATCTTGCTTTTTATGAAAAATATACCAGTAATTCATTCTTAATTTTAAGGCTTTCCATACTATATCTTCTGAATTTATTTGTACGCCCAAGATTATTCTTTTATATTTGTATGAATATCGTGGTGTCACGTTATTCCAAATAATCAATTTGAAAAATAGTATATGTTGAAAATATTAGTAACCTACGCCGTACAAGGCGAATTTGCAGAGATCAAATGGCCCGATGTGGAAGTGTATTATGTGCGTACCGGTATTGGTAAAGTAAAAGCAGCTTTTCATCTGGCCGAAGCAATTCGTCAGGTAGAGCCGGATATTGTGATAAATATGGGTACAGCAGGGACAATCAATCATCAGGTAGGAGATGTATTTGTTTGCCGCCATTTCATTGATCGGGATATGCATAAACTTGCAGGATTGGGATTAAGTTATGAGTTGGATACCTCTGCATTGCTTGAGCAGAAAGGTTTCTGTCGGCATTGGACTGAATCGGCTACCTGTAATACCGGTGATAGTTTTCTTACCGAATTGACCGATATTGAAGGAGATGTGGTTGATATGGAAGCCTATGCACAGGCGTTTGTTTGTACTTCCAAAGAGATCCCTTTTATTTCAGTGAAATATGTATCGGACGTGATTGGACAGAACTCTGTAAAACATTGGGAAGACAAACTGGCTGATGCCCGTACCGGATTATCTCATTTCTTTAATGTTTTGAAAGAAAGTATATGATAGGTAACTCCTGAAGCAATCAGAAATAGTAGTATCTTAACCCATACCAATGGGATGAGGAAAAAGATGCAATAAAGCATAGTGCCCCACATTAGTAGTAATGAGATGATTTTTGCCCGTAACGGTATTGCCTTGTTTTCGCGAAAATTACGAATATAAGGGCCGAGATGTTTCTGATTCAGTAACCATTGATACAAACGTGGTGACCCTTTGAAATAGAGTGCCGCAGTAAGCAACAGGAAAGGGGTTGTGGGGAGCAGTGGTAGAAAAATACCCAGAATGCCCAGTGCCAGTGATACAGTTCCTAAAATGATACAGATAGTTTTCATTCTGCAAATGTAGAAAAAATAACGATGTTTGCAGAATGGAAATATGATTTTGTATTACCTTTGCCCCTGCATCGAGGTGACATTAGATGCAGGACTTTTTAAATATATATGACGATGTATACAGTAATTAAACGCCTGGAAGTGTCGGCTGCGCACAGCCTGAACCTTTCATACAGCAGCAAATGTGAGAATCTTCATGGTCACAATTGGGTTATCACAGTCTACTGTCGCTCTGCGGAACTCAATGCCGATGGGATGGTAGTGGATTTTAGCCATATCAAGAAGGCTGTAAAAGAAAAGCTGGATCACCAGAATCTGAATGAAGTACTTCCTTTTAATACTACCGCTGAGAATATAGCCCGTTGGGTTTGTGAACGAGTTCCGCATTGTTTTAAGGTAGAAGTACAGGAATCTGAATCAAACACGGCTATCTATGAGAAAGATTAATGAAATTTTTTATAGTCTGCAAGGTGAGGGGTATCATACAGGTACCCCTGCTGTTTTTGTCCGTTTCTCCGGATGCAATTTGAAGTGTAGCTTTTGTGATACCCGCCATGAAGAAGGTACGATGATGACGGATGAAGAAATCATAGCTGAAGTGAAAAGATATCCGGCAGTTATGGTGATACTTACCGGAGGTGAGCCTTCTCTGTGGATTGATGATAATTTTATTGATCTTTTACATCAGGCAGGGAAGTACGTTTGTATTGAAACGAATGGTACTCGTCCGCTGCCGGATTCTATCGACTGGATAACTTGTTCGCCCAAGCAGGGTGTAAAATTAAGCTTAAACAAGATAGATGAAGTGAAAGTTGTCTATGAAGGACAAAATATTGACGTTTATGAGTTACTTCCCGCCGAACATTTTTTCCTCCAACCTTGTTCTTGTAGTAACACCGCATTGACGGTGGACTGCGTGATGCGACATCCCAAATGGAGACTAAGCCTGCAAACGCACAAACTGATAGATATTCAGTAGCCATGAGTTACAAGTTATCGGCTCGTAATTCATAGCTCATAACTAATAACTGACTAATTATGAAAGTAGGTTTATTTATTCCTTGTTACATTAATGCTATTTATCCTGATGTGGGGGTGGCATCGTATAAACTTCTGAAGAGTTTGGGGGTAGATGTTGATTATCCGTTAGATCAGACATGCTGTGGACAACCGATGGCAAATGCGGGGTTTGAAGACGAAGCCTCTAAACTGGCGCTTCGTTTTGATGATCTGTTTAAACAGTACGATTACATTGTAGGTCCTTCCGGGAGTTGTGTGGCTTTTGTCAAATTGAATCATCCGGGTATCCTGGCGAAGGAAGGGCATCAGTGTGAAAGTGCTGGCAAGATTTATGATCTTTGTGCTTTTATTCATGATGTGATTAAACCCGAAAAACTGAAAGCCCGTTTTCCGCATAAAGTGAGTATCCATAATAGTTGTCATGGTGTGCGCGAACTCATGTTATCTGCTCCGAGCGAGCTGAATATTCCTTACTTTAATAAACTGCGCGATCTCCTTCAGCTGGTTGAAGGAATAGAAATCTTTGAGCCCAGTCATGTAGATGAATGCTGTGGTTTCGGTGGTATGTTTGCTGTCGAAGAGCAGGCCGTATCTGTCTGTATGGGCCGTGATAAGATAAGGCACCATATGGAAACCGGAGCGGAATATATTACCGGAGCCGATAGTTCTTGTCTGATGCATATGCAAGGCGTTATCGAACGTGATAAACTGCCTGTTAAAATTATTCACGTAGTAGAAATCTTAGCGTCGCAATTATGAGTACCAAACATGCAAAGGCTGCCGAGAAATTCTTAGAGAATCCTGTAATGGCAGCGTGGCACAATGAAACCCTTTGGATGGTTCGTGCCAAACGAGATAAGATGAGCAAAGAGGTCCCCGAGTGGGAAGATTTGCGGGAAAAGGCATGTGAGCTGAAACTTTATTCTAATAGCCACCTTGACGAGCTTCTGGTAGAGTTTGAGAAGAATGCGACTGCCAATGGTGCTATCGTTCATTGGGCGAAAGATGCCGATGAATACTGTGCTATTGTTTATGAGATTCTTAATAGTCATGGGGTACACCGTTTTGTGAAAAGTAAATCCATGCTTGCCGAAGAGTGCGAACTCAACCCTTTCCTTATAGAGAGAGGTATTGATGTTGTGGAATCCGATCTTGGTGAACGTATTCTGCAATTGATGCATTTGCCACCGAGTCATATCGTGTTGCCTGCCATTCATATTAAACGTGAACAGGTAGGTGAGCTCTTTGAGAAGGAGATGGGGACGGAGAAAGGCAATTTTGACCCTACTTATCTGACACATGCTGCGCGTAAGAATCTGCGAAATATATTTCTGAATGCGGAGGCTGCCATGACAGGAGCCAACTTCGCCGTAGCTTCTACCGGAGATATTGTGGTATGTACTAACGAGGGGAATGCTGATATGGGAACCTCTTGTCCTACACTGAATATTGCTGCATTCGGTCTTGAAAAGATAGTTCCTGATATGGAGTCATTGGGAGTATTTACCCGGTTATTGGCTCGTTCGGCTACCGGGCAGCCCGTGACTACTTATACTTCGCATTATCGTAAACCTCGTGAAGGGGGTGAATATCATATTATCATTGTGGATAATGGACGTAGTGAGATTCTTGCCCATCCCGATCATATCAAGACATTGAACTGTATTCGTTGTGGTGCTTGTATGAATACTTGTCCGGTATACCGTCGTAGTGGTGGTTATTCGTATACGTATTTTATTCCCGGTCCTATCGGTATCAATCTGGGGATGGCACACAATCCGGAGAAGTATTATGATAATCTTTCGGCCTGTTCACTCTGTATGTCTTGTTCTGATGTTTGTCCGGTAAAGGTAGATCTTGCCGAGCAAATTTATAAATGGCGTCAGATACTCGATAAAATTGGAAAAGCGGATACCGGAAAGAAGATCATGTCTGGCGGAATGAAGGCATTGATGGATCGGCCTGTGTTGTTTAATGCAGCTTTGTGGGCAGCTCCGGTGGTCAATCATTTACCACGTTTCATCAAGTATAATGATCTCGATGCATGGGGGAAAGGGCGAGAACTTCCGAAATTTGCCGGTGAGTCATTCAATGAGATGTGGAAGAAGAATAAAGTACAAGGAAAGGAGAATACGAAATGAGTAGCAGAGAAGAAATATTAGCCAATATTCGCAAGAATACGCAAAAGCGTTTTGACTATCCGGAGTGGCAAATAAAGACAACGGTTTATCCTGATGTGGTAACTGAATTTTGTGAAATGACTCGTGCAGTAGGTGGTGAGGCGATGCTTCTGGGAAAGGAAGAAGATGTCAATGCTGTCATCCGCCGGACCTATCCTGAGGCTACACGTATTGCTTCGGATTTAGATGAAGTGACTTGTGCTACATTCAATCTTGATGAATTAGATCGTGCACAAGATCTGGATGGTACGGACATAGCTGTAGTAGCAGGAGAATTGGGTGTTGCTGAAAATGCTGCTGTATGGATACCCCAGACAGTAAAGTATAAAGCCCTTTACTTCATAGCAGAAAAACTGGTGATAATTCTTGATCGTAACCGGATTGTCAGCAATATGCATGAAGCTTATGAAATAGTAAAAAATGAAAAATATGAATTCGGTACATTTATCTCCGGCCCTTCCAAAACAGCTGATATAGAGCAGGCTTTGGTGATGGGAGCACATGGGGCAAGAGATGTGCTGGTTATTCTTAAATAATGTACCAATGTGCAATGCGGCATGATTTATCGTCTGTTGATAGCGCGGCCAATTGGCACATTGGCATATTAGCACATTGAAAAATTAGTATCTATGTATGCAAATAAAGTAAAGAAAGTAGTTGCTGTTCATGACCTTTCGGGAGTTGGAAGGGTATCTCTTACAATTGTTATTCCCATTCTTTCGTCTATGGGTTTTCAGGTATGTCCGTTGCCTACGGCTGTATTATCAAGTCATACACAATATCCCAGTTTCTCATTCCTTGATTTGACGGAAGAGATGCCTAAGATTATCTCCGAATGGGAAAAACTGGGTATGCAGTTTGATGCTTTTTATACAGGCTATCTCGGCTCTCCGCTTCAGATACAAATTGTGTCGGACTTCATTGACGATTTTCGTCAACCGGAAAGTCTTGTGGTAGTAGATCCTGTTTTGGGTGACAATGGTAAACTGTATGCCAACTTTCATGATTCTATGATAAAGGAGATGCGCCAGCTGATAACTAAAGCTGATGTCATCACTCCTAATCTTACTGAATTATTTTATTTGCTCGATTTACCATATAAAGAACAGAATACAGATGAAGAGCTGAAATCTTATCTCCGTCAACTTTCAGATCAGGGACCGGAGGTAGTGATTATTACCAGCGTCCCTGTGCTGAATGATATCCATAAGACGTCTGTGTATGCCTATAATCGTTCCGGGAATCGTTTTTGGAAAATAACCTGTCCTTATCTACCGGCTCATTATCCGGGAACGGGAGATACTTTCACCAGTGTTATTACCGGAGCTTTATTACAAGGTGACAGCCTGCCTATTGCTCTTGATCGTGCTACACAATTTATCCTTCAGGGTATCCGTGCTACATTTGGTTACGAGTACGATAATCGTGAAGGCATTCTTCTGGAAAAGGTATTACATAATCTTGATATGCCCATTCAGAGTAGTAGTTACGAACTTATTTAACAAGGAAGTAGATGACTTAAAAGTCTCATAAAGTTATTAATATGTAACTTTAGAAACGCAGATTAACGCTAATTTACGCAAAGATTAAATTTGCGAAAATTAGCGTTAATCTGCGTTCGCTCTTATTGATACTTTATTGCTTCAATCCATCTGCTGTTTCTACTAGTCTGAGGAATTCCCTCCGATACCCTTTTCCATCATTATCCAATGCTGTTTTTGCCATTGCGATAACCTGTGCATATGTTGCATCTCCTTTAAAGTCAGAATCGCGAAGTAACTGCCCGAACATGGCTACTGCCGCCGCAAAACGGAAATCAGAGGATACATTGTTTCCCTTATTATCAACAAGTGGGAGTTCTAATTTCTTGCTGATATCTTCGTCCGGTGCTTTATAGCGCAATTTGACTGTAAGTAGTTCTTTTGAACCAGTTGCTGGTTGGAGAGCAGGTTTTACCTTCTTCTGATACTTCAAATCATCCACCTTGTTCACGAAATTACTTTCCACACCTACGGGTACTACTTCATAAAAAGCAGTTACTGTATGTCCGGCTCCCATTTCACCGGCATCTTTTGCGTCATTATTAAAATCTTCATCTTTCAATAGGCGGCTCTCGTAACCGATGAGGCGGTATGTTTGCACTTGAGATGGATTAAATTCTATTTGTAATTTTACATCTTTGGCTACTGTATGCATAGTAGCTCCAAACTCATTTACCAATACCCTGTTGGCTTCTTGCAGATTATCAATATAGGCATGATTCCCATTTCCTTTTTCAGCAAGTATCTGCATTTTACTATCTTTATAGTTACCCATGCCGTAACCTAAAACAGTGAGGTATACACCACTTTTTCTTTCCTGTTCAATCAGATTTTCCAGACCTTCGTTAGAAGATAACCCTACATTAAAATCGCCGTCCGTACAAAGTATAATACGATTGTTTCCTCCCTTCACAAAATTCTTTTTCGCAATTTTATACGCAAGTTTTATACCTTCGCCTCCGGCTGTAGAACCTCCGGCAGTCAATTCATCAATCGCTTCACGGATTTTCTGCTTATCACTTCCGCTGGTTGACGGCAAACGCTCTCCTGCTGAACCGGAATAAACAACGATAGCCACTCTATCTGCATCGCGCAAATTGTTTACTAATAGTTTGAGAGAAGACTGAACTAATCCCAGCCGCTGTGGTCCGTACATGGATCCCGATACATCAATTAAGAAAACGAGATTGGATACCGGAAGCTTTTCGGTAGGAATTTCTTTAGCTTTTAACCCGATGCGTACTAAGCGGTGATTTTTATTCCATGGGCAAGAACCTACCTCAGTAGTGATTTTTACCGGATCTTTACTCGTAGGTTGGGGATAATTATACGAGAAATAGTTTATTAACTCTTCTGTGCGGATAGCATCAGCAGGCGGTAGTTCACCTCTGTTTAGATAACGGCGCATATTACTGTAAGAGGCGGCATCTACATCGATAGAAAAAGTTGATAATGGATTTTCGTTTACTTTTTTGAAACCGTTTTCTTCAATGTTTTTATATTCTTCCGTACTCATATCGTAGGCATAGGCCCTTCTTGTCATTATTCCAGGCATAATGTTCGATACAGCACCACACATGCTTACCTGTTTTTGCATGCCATAACCTACTACAACACACTCTTCAAGTATCTGACTATTTGCCTGCATGGTGATATTCAGCCGTTCAGAAGTAACTTTCACTGTTTGTGTTTCATAACCAATGTAGGAGAATATCAGCTTTTCACCTTTATTAGCACGGATTGTATATTCGCCGTCTACATTGGTTATTGTACTACGCGTAGTTCCTTTTACCAGTACCGTGCATCCTGTAATGCCAAAACCGTCTGCGGCGTCGGTCACTTTACCCTTTACTGTGAGTGTCTGTGCATTTACTGCTCCCAAAGAAATGATTGCTATCAGCAATCCCAGCATTATTGCTTTTAATTGATTTGTTTTCATGCCTTTTATTGTTTTAATGTGATACATAAATCCGATGTTTTACTTTATAGATGCTATTAGTGGAAAGATTCCATAAATGTCTTCTTCTTTTTTTAATTTATTTCTAAAAAAGATTTCTTGGATGGACGCGAATGCTTGATGAGCCCATATATTACATCTATTTATAGAGTTGAGAATACTTATACTTTCTTTTTTTTATTTATCGTAAGATTGTCCATGTTTATAGTATATTTCTCCATTGTGTACTCCTATGCGTTCGCCTAATTTTGCATATGTGAAATAGATTTTATGTTATCAATAGTTTATTGAGAAACAGCAAAGTATAAAACTACGATTTGATAACAGTCTGATCTAATTCTATTTATTGGCTATGTATTTGTTTGGTAGCCGATGACAGGATATTAATATAAAATTCATTTAATTATTAATCTTAATGTATTATGAAAAGAAACAGATTAATTTGGTTTTTCTCCCTGTTATTTTGTTGTACTCTATTAGCTGCTCAAAAAGTGACAGTTGAAGGGACTGTTACAGGATTTCCTGATTCTGAAGTGCTAATGGGAGCAAGTGTTTCTGTAAAAGGTACTACTCAAGGTACTATTACAGACCTGGATGGAAAGTATTCACTTTCCGTAGCAGCTGATGCTACATTGGTATTCAGTTACCTTGGATATGAAACGAAAGAGGTTGCTGTAAAAAACAGATCATTAATAAATGTCTCTTTGAAAGCAGATGCTCAGGATTTGGAAGAAGTAGTAGTGGTTGGTACTATTCTGAAGAAGAGTGATTTGACTGGTGCTGTCTCAAGTGTGAGCGCCAAAGTATTGGAAGAGAAACCGGTTACTAACATTAATCAGGCATTGCAAGGACGTGTTGCTGGTGTATTTATTTCCAATGCTGCTAAACCTGGTGATGACGCAACGATTAAAATCCGTGGTATTAATACTATTAATGGAAGTACTGACCCTATCTATGTAATAGATGGCCAGGTTATGGATAACTTCGGAGGTGGGTTTAATTCAGTCAACTTGAATGACGTTGCTTCTATTGAGGTATTGAAAGATGCATCTGCTACGGCCCTGTATGGTTCTCGTGCTTCCAACGGTGTGATTTTAGTTACAACTAAAAAAGGTAAAAACGGTATCGGAAAAGTTACTTATGATGGTTGGGTCGGTTTTCAGACAGATGCAAAACTTCCCAAGACTATGGGAACAAAAGACCTTTTTGAATTGAGAAAAGATGCAGCGATGAACTCTTTTACTGCACGCCATCCGGGTGCTACACAGGATGAGATTAATACATTTTTGAATGACCGGGTGATGACACCTTATGTGAGCCTTGAAGAGGGTGGATATGTTTTTGCCCAATACGAATTTGACGCTTATAAGAATAATGATAATTATAATTGGCTGGACGCAGTGACCCGTACCGGTATCGAACAGAATCATGCATTAAGCTTTAGTGGAGCTTCCGAAAAGGGTGCATATTATTTGAGCTTTGGTTATTCTAATAGAACAGGAATGGTTGAAAATCTTGGAGATAAGAGATATAGCGGACGTATTAATTCGGATTATGCGATAAAATCTTGGTTAAAAGTTGGTACCAATACTTCGTTTACCCATACTGACTCTGACATCTTTTCGGACGACGGTGTTTATGACAAAGCGCGTGGTGCTAATCCAATGTTGCCGGTAAATTCAGAGATTTATACCTTGAATTATGGTGGAGTACAAGATAACAACTACTTTAATCCAATTCGTACTTTGAAAATAGAGAATGATCGTAGACGCAATCGTTTGTCTTCTACTAACTTTTTGAATGTCAATCCTATTGAAGGATTGAATATCCGTACCACATTCTCTATTGATTTTTTTCAGGAAGATCGTTTTAAATACACTCCGAAAGATATTCAGGAATCTATTCGTAACTCGCAAGACGGGCAGGCAGAGCATACCCGTGATCAGAGAACGACTTGGCAATGGGACAACTCTGTCTCTTATGACCGTACTTTTGGCAATCATAAAATTAATGCTCTCTTCAGTACCAGTGCAACTCAAACCAGTCGTGATTATACCTATGCAACCGGTAAAGGTTTTGGTACTGATAGATTTTCTTATCACAATATAGGAGGTTCTTATAAGACAGGTGAACGTTCTATTGGTTCAGACTTTGTCAATTCTACTTTGATGTCGTATGTAGTACGTGCCAATTATAATTATGCAAGTAAGTATTACCTGACTGCAACTGCGCGTTATGATGGTTCTTCAAAGTTTGCCGACGGAAATCGTTGGGGCTTATTTCCTTCCTTTTCTGCAGCATGGAACATAGCAGAAGAGAGTTTTATGAAAGAACAAGATGTGTTAAGCCAGTTGAAACTGCGTTTAGGGTATGGATTGGTAGGTAATCAAAATATTGATGATTTTGCTTATTATACACTTTACGATGCCAGACTTGAAGACGGTAAAGTGACTTATGTTCCTAAGGGGCGTCGTGGAACAAAAGATGTTACCTGGGAGTCTCAACGACAATTTAACGTAGGGGTGGATATGGGATTTCTGAACGGACGTATTACTGCTTCATTGGATGCGTTCCTTATAAAGAATAAGGATTTGCTGATGACGCGTTCTTTACCGTTGACTTCTGGCTTTAGCTCGGCTGTAGAAAATATCGGAGCAATAGAGAACAAAGGTATCGAGTTTTCTATGAATGCCAAACTGATTACGACAAGAGATATTCAATGGAATGTTTCTGCTAATATTTCTGCTGATAAGAATAAGGTGACACAATTTTATGGCACGAATGATGCTATTTACAAAATTGATGATAACCGTAATATGCAGAAAGAGGGTAATCTGTTCTTAGGTGAATCCCGTAATACAATTTATATCTGGAGAACTGGAGGTATTGCTCAGGAAATAGATATGGATCGTTTGAAGGATATTAAGTTTCCGGGGCGTCAGGTCAATCCGGGAGATCTCTATCCGTTGGATGTAAACGGTGATAAAGTGATTGATGATAAAGACCGTGTGATTGTGGGCTCTCCCGATCCTAAGTTTTATGGTGGTTTCTCAACCGATTTTTCATACAAAGGCTTAACATTGAATGCAGTCTTCAATTACTCATATGGTGCTAAGAAACTGAGTCCTTATTATGAATCATTGATCACAAGTAATGGAAAAGGAATTGCTTCTGTCGATTTAGTTGATCGCTGGAGTCCAGAGAATACGGATGCAAAGTTCCCTCGCCCTATCTATAATGATCCTAAAGATATTAATACTTTGTCTTATAGTACCTACTCTGCCAGTCAAATGGACTTTTCTGTGCAGGATGCTTCTTATCTGCGTTTGTCCACATTGAGCTTGTCATATACATTCCCTAAGGCAATTACAGAAAAAATGAAGTTAGGAAACTTACGAGTTTATTCTACCGTATCAAATGTGTTCTGCTGGACTCCTTATAAAGGTTATGATCCGGAAACCGGAGATTGGTATCCTCCTACAAGAATGTTTGTTTTTGGATTGAGTGTTTCATTGTAAATAATCTTCACGGATATTTAAAATAAAGTTAGTTATGAAAAACGTAATGAAAATAAATAAATTAGTAACAGCCTGTATATTGGCAAGTTCTTTAGGAATATGCTCTTGTTCTGATTTTTTAAATCAAGAGCCTAAAACATCATTAACAGAGCAGGAGGCCTTTTCCAGTCTGGAAAATATAGCACCAACCGTAGATGGTTTATATACTGCTTTTCGCGACTCGAAATCGGGACGCGAAGGATTGACCTTTTCATTGTTGGGATTGGATGAGAGCAAACAAGGTATCGTACAGATGGATGATGCACCACAAGCAAGTCTGGATCTTTACAACGGTTTGCTCAATCCGATGTCTACACAGGTAGATAAGATGTGGTCAAAAAGATGGCCGATCGTTATTGCTGCCGCTAATGCGGTTTATGCGCTTGATATATTGGCCGAAACAACTCAGGATGAAGAAACCTTAGACAGAATTAAGCGCCTGAGAGGTGAAGCTTGTTTCATGCGCGCCATGGTGATGATGGAGCTTACTATGTATTGGGGAGAAATTCCGGTAGTTGATATTGCAAAGATGGAAGATTCTGCCCGTCATCCATTGGAGAAGGTTTGGAAACAGATCTTTGATGATTTTACGTTTGCTTCAACATCCTTGAAAGAAAAGTATACAGAGGCCGGTGATAAAACCCGTGCGACTTCTGGTGCAGCTTTTGCTATGTTGGGTAAAGCATATATGTCGGTGCCCGTAGAGACGGGAATGAGAGATTTTAAACTGGCGAAAGAGAGTTTTGAAGCAATGCTGAATAGTTATGAGCTGGATCCTGATTTTAGTAATCTTTTTGATGAAAACTTAGAGTTTAATTCCCCAGAGTCGATCTTTGAGTTAGATTATGACAATGTGAATCGCATCAACCATTGGCAGTTTGATATGGGATCCCGTACGGTGGTTGCTCAATTGGGTGAGGGATGTTATTTTGCCGGCTATGATGTGGCATTACCAACAGAATATGCTTATAAATCAAAATCTGAAGGAGGTATTTGGGAAGAAGGTGATTTACGCAGAGATGAAAGTATACGCTATGATTTTACCTATATGGGCATTACACTTACTGAAGTTTCGTGGGGAGCCGACGAATTAGATCCGCATATCAAGAAGTATGAAGACGAACGTACGGACCAGTTCAACGGGAATTTGGCTAACGAATGGTATTCCGGCAAGAACTTTATTGTATTGCGCTATGCAGATGTTTTGCTATGTTATGCCGAATGTCTAAATGAACTTGGAGAAACCGGACAGGCAAATACGATTGTAAATCAGGTACGAGCCCGTGCTTGGGGTGGAACTTTACCTAATGAAATGGCTTGGAGCTATGGTCAGGATGAATTCCGCACACAGATTATGAATGAACGTATCCGCGAACTTTGTTTTGAAGGATGGAGACGAATGGATTTGATTCGTACCGGTAAATTTGTAGAGTTAATCAAAGAACGCAATCCTTGGGCTAAGATGTCGGGAACAATCAAAGATTTCCATATGCGCTATCCTATACCGGATACAGAGATTAAAAACAATGAAGATATCAGCGAAGAGGATCAGAATCCGGGATATTAGAATCTATAATTAATGACCATTTAATGCATAAAATAGTTACTATGTTTGTAAACACTGAAAACCAACGCTCGTCGGGACGGGTGGTCCCGCCCCTTGCCGCTGGGCGTTCCCCGACCGAAGATTTGTTT